>JBDLTM010000056.1:0-10805 GCA_039805805.1 Pseudomonadota bacterium
GGGGCCGAAGAAGCGCGCGCGCCTGCTGCAGCGTTTCGGTGGGGTCAAGGGCGTGGCCGACGCCAGCGTCGAGGACCTGGCCAGCGTCGAGGGCATCTCGGGCGAGCTGGCCGACGCGATCTACCGCGCGCTGCGCTGATGCGCGCCGCAAAGCTTCATCGACTGCCGTCATAATCCACCGCATGTTCTTCAACCTGCCGACACTGCTGACCTGGGCCCGCATCGTGGCCATACCGCTGATCGTGGCGGTGTTCTACTGGCCGGGGCTCGAACCCCAGACGCAGAACCTGATCGCGACCTGGCTGTTCGTGGTCTTCGCAGCCACCGACTGGGCCGACGGCTACCTCGCGCGCAGGCTCAACCAGACCTCGTCGTTCGGCGCCTTCCTGGATCCGGTCGCCGACAAGTTCCTGGTCTGCGCCAGCGTGCTGGTGCTGGTGCACCTGGGCCGTGCCGACGTCTTTGTCGCGCTCATCATCATCGGGCGCGAGATCGCGATCTCGGCGCTGCGCGAGTGGATGGCGACCATAGGCGCGACCAAGAGCGTCGCGGTGCACATGGTCGGCAAGCTCAAGACCAGCGTCCAGATGGTCGCGATCCCCTTCCTGCTCTACCAGGCGCCCCTGTTCGGGATCGACACGCTGGCCTGGGGCCGGGTGCTGATCTGGGCCGCCGCCGTGCTGACCATCTGGTCCATGGTCTACTACCTCCAGAAGGCCCTGCCCGAGATCAGGGCCAAGGTGCGCTGATGGGCTGAGCAAAAAATGTCGGCGCCGCCCAGAATCGGGCTTGCCAGGCACTAGAATGATGGCTTGTCGCCGACGGCGACTGCGATTTTCAGAGTGGGTGCTTAGCTCAGCTGGTAGAGCAACGCCCTTACAAGGCGTGGGTCGGCGGTTCGATCCCGTCAGCACCCACCACCCTGACATCCGGTAAATCAAGCACTTGTCCTCATCGGCGAGTGCTTTTTTTTATGCCGGTCTTCAGTTCCCCGCTTGGTAGACCTTGCGCAGCAGGCGGTTGAGCGTGATGCGCTCGAGCTGGGTCATGCCAGGCGTCGCCTCGATCTCGAGTGCCAGCGCCGTCTCGTGCGCCTGCTCCATGACTAGGCTGCCGGCTGGCGTCAGGTGCAGGCCCTGGGCGCGGCGGTCGGTCGGATGGTCGCGCTTTTCCAGCAGGCCGCGTTTTTCCAGCGCCTTGATCATCCCGACCAGGTTGGGCGGCTGCAGGTCGAGCGCGGTGCAGAGCTGGCGCGCCGTGATGCCGGCGTTGTGGCTGATCAGCGTCATCACCGAGAATTCCACCGGCCGCAGGCCGAACTGCGCCATGCGCGGCAGGAAGCGGCTGATGATGGCCAGCGCGGCCCGGCGCGCGTTGTAGCCTATCAAGGCTTCCAGGAGGAAGCTGTCGACGCGATCGACCGCCTGTCCGGCGGCCTCGGCCAGGGGCGCTTCTCGCTTGTCGGCCTTGGCTTGGTCGGGCGCCAGGCTCTCATGTTCTGTCATGTTCTCACGGTTTCTGGATCGGGCCGCCATCATAGGCGCTGTCAGGCGGCTTCAGTGATCGCCCGCCTGATGATGCCGATGCGCATGTCCAGCTCCGGCCAGACCCATCGTGCGAAGGCCTGTGCGCCGTTGCCAGCGGCAGTCGCTGCCTCCAGCCTGGCCCAGGCCCAGGCCATCAGCACCAGCGTGGTGGCGCGCAGGAAATCTCCCGCCACCGGGTAGAGCAGGCCGGCTGATTGCGGGCCCATGGCCTGCAGTTCGGCGACCAGGGCGCGCAGCTGATCCTGGGCCGAGCGGGCTCGCGCAGCGGCGCCGGAATCCAGGCCGTCGAGCTCCTGCTCCAGGCGGTCGAGCATGGCCAGCAAGCCGCTGCCCTGGTCGGCCAGCACCTTGCGGAACAGCAGGTCCTGGGCCTGGATCTCGTTGGTGCCCTCGTAGATCATCGCCACGCGGGAGTCGCGCACGATCTGCTCGATGCCCCACTCGCGCACATAGCCATGGCCGCCGAAGACCTGCAGGCAGTCGCTGCCGCCGTGGAAGGCCTGGTCGGTCCAGCTGGCCTTGAGCACCGGGGTCACGAGCGCGTTCCAGGCGCCGGCCTGCTGGCGCCTGCCTGCGTCGGGATGGTGCTTGGCGACGTCGAGCTCGATCGCGGTGCGGTAGGCCAGCACGCGTCCGGCGTCGACCCAGGCGCGCTGGGTGTCGAGCAGGCGCTGCACCGCTGGATGCTCGATGATCGGGTCCGCGGCCTGGGCCGGGTCGCGCCGCACCGGCGCGCGCATCTGGCGCCGCTCGCGCGCATAGGCATCGGCCTTCTGCCAGGCGGCATCGAGCAGTCCGATCCCCTGCAGCGCGACATGAAGGCGGGCGGCATTCATCATCAGGAACATCGCGTTGAGTCCCTTGCCATGCTCGCCGACCAGCCAGCCGCGCGCCTCGTCGAATCGCATGACGCAGGTCGGGCTGCCGTGCAGGCCCATCTTCTCCTCGATGCGCTCGCATGCCACGGCGCTGCGAGTGCCATCCTGGTAGAACTTGGGCACCAGGAACAGCGACAGGCCCTTGGGCCCGGGCGGGCTGTCGGGCAGTCGCGCGAGCACCAGGTGCACGATGTTGTCGGTCAGGTCGTGCTCGCCGCCCGAGATGAAGATCTTGGTGCCGCTGAGCTGGTAGCTGCCATCGGGCTGGGGCAGCGCCTTGGTCCGGGCCAGCCCGAGGTCGCTGCCGGCATGGGGCTCGGTCAGGCACATGGTGGCCAGCCATTCCCCGGTCGCGACCTTCTCGAGGTACTGGCTCTTGAGCTCGGCGCTGGCGTGGTGCTTGATGCACTCGTAGGCGCCGTGCAGCAGGCCGGGCGCCATCGTCCAGCCGATGTTGGCGCCGCTGAGCCATTCGTAGAGCACCATCTCGAGCACCGTCGGCAGGCCCTGGCCCCCATCGGCCGGGTCGCCCGACAGGGCCGGCCAGCCGGCCTGCCAGAAGGCCTGGTAGGCGTCGCGCGCGCCGGGAGGCATGGTGACCTGGCCGTCCTTGTAGCGGGCCCCGACCTCGTCGCCGTCGCGGTTGAGCGGTGCCACCACCTCGCCGACGAACTTGCCGGCTTCCTCCAGCACCTGTCGCAGCAGGTCGGGGTCGGCGTTGTCGGCCAGCGCGGGCAGCTCAGACAGTCTGTCCTGCGCTTGCAGGACGTCGAACAGGATGAAGCCGATATCGGCGGCTTGGGGGCGGTAGGCGTTCATGACGGGGCTCGGGTGTAGTCCGCCCGGAGTGCGGCGGACAGTCAGGTGTTGGGCAGGGGCCGGGTCTCGGATCGACCCCTGCAGGGGATCAGGAGTCTGCCGAGAAGCCGACTTCCTTGACGAAGCCGCGCCACTGCTCGGCATCGGCCTTCATCCAGGCCGCGAGCTGGTCGGGCGTCGACGACTGGGCCTCCATGCCGAAGCTGGCCAGCGCGTCGACCAGGTCCTTGCTGTTGAGCACCGGCTGCAGGTAGGCGGCAGCGCGGCGGCGCGCCTCCGGGGTCGCCTTGGACGGCAGGAAGAAGCCATACCATTCGCGCACGGCGATGTCGATGCCTTGCTCCTTGAAGGTCGGCACGTCGGGTGTGAAGGGGCTGCGCTTGGGGCCCGAGGTGGCCAGCAGGCGCAGCTTGCCGGCCTTCACATGCGCGAGGTAGTCGCCGACAGGCGAGCACATGGCCGAGATCTGGCCGCCGAGCAGGTCCTGGATGCCCGGCGCGGAGCCGCGGTATGGCACGTGACGCAGGTCGGACTTGGTGATCTTGTTGAGCAGCGCCGCGGTCAGGTGCGGGATCGAGCCAGCGGCGGGCGAGCCGTAGTTGGCCTTGTCCGGATTGGCCTTGGCCCAGGCCAGGAAGTCCTTGATCGTCTTGACGCTCTCGGGAACGGCCGGGCCGACGCCGAAGCCGTGGCTGAAGAAGCAGCCGACCGAGACCGGCGCCAGGTCGTCCAGGGTGTAGGGCAGCTTGGCGTAGGTGAAGGGATAGACCGACAGCATGGAGGAGGGCGTGAGCACCATGGTGCTGCCATCGGCCGCAGCGGTCTTGAGCGCGCTGATCGCGATCTGGCCGCCGGCACCGGGCTTGTTCTCGACGATCACGTTGCTGGCGTAGCTGCCGCGCAGCTTGTCGGCGACGCGGCGCGCCATGACGTCGGTGGTGCCGCCGGGCGGGAAGCCGACCATGATCTTGGCCAGCTCCATGCTGCCCTGGGCATGAGCTGCCAGCGGCAGTCCGAAAGCCGACAGCGCGGCGGAGCCCAGCAGGGATTGGGTAAAGGCACGACGAGTAGTCATTTTGTCTCCTAGGGTGGTCGTGGGTGGTGAAATCTTCTGGGCAGCGAGGTCAGCTGCACATGGCCTTGATGTCCTCGGGGATAGCGATCGCCTTGATGCGGTCGGGGTCCTCGGGCGGATGGATCACGAAGGCGCGCGTCTCGGTGCCCTCGCACAGCACCTCGTCGCCGCGCTTGACCACATGCTTGTGGATGTAGACCTTGTCGCGCCACTCGATGATGCTGGTGTGGATCTGCAGCCGGTCGCCGTAGCTGGCCGGGCGCATGAACCGGGTGTGGATCTCGAGCAGCGGGTTGCCGATGATGCCGCGCGTCTTCTTGAGCTCGCGCCAGGGCGGCAGGCCGCACTGGCGGAAGAAGTTCAGCGAGGCGCCGTCCATCCACTTGGAGTAGTTGGGAAAGAAGACGATGCCGGCGGGGTCGCAGTCGCCGAACATCACCTCGACTTCATAGACGATGGTCTTGCTCATGGGGAAGGTCCTTTGTGCTTTCGCTTCAGCGCGGCGCCAGCCGCAGCGCGCCGTCGAGCCGGATCACCTCGCCGTTGAGGTGGCCGTTGCTCACGATGTGGCAGGCCAGCTCGGCGAATTCGCTCGGTTTGCCCAGCCGCGACGGGAAGGGGATGCTCGCGGCCAGCGAAGCCTGCACCGGTTCGGGCAGCGTGTTCATCAGCGGGGTGGCGAACAGGCCGGGCGCGATGGTGCAGACGCGGATTCCGTATTGCGCCAGGTCGCGCGCCATCGGCAGCGTCATGCCGACCACGCCGCCCTTGGATGCGCTGTAGGCCTGCTGGCCGACCTGGCCGTCGAAGGCCGCGACCGAGGCGGTGAAGACGATCGCACCACGCTCGCCGTCCTCCATCGGCTCGGCCTTGGCACAGGCCGCAGCGAACAGGCGCGCGACGTTGTAGCTGCCGATCAGGTTGACGTTGACCACCCTGGCGAAGTCCTCCAGCGGCGCGGGCGAGCCGTCCTTGGCGATCACGCGCTTGGCGGTGCCGATGCCAGCGATCTGCATCAGGATGCGCGCCGGGCCGTGCGCGGCCGCAGCGGTCTCGATCGCGGCGCTCACGCTGTCGGCGCTGGTGACGTCGCACAGCAGCGCGATGCCGCCGATGTCGTCGGCCACGCGGCGCGCGTTGTCGAGGTTGACGTCGAGCACCGCGACCTTGGCGCCCAGGCGAGCGAGCTCGCGCGCGGTCGCCTCGCCGAGGCCCGATCCGCCGCCAGTCACGAGCGCGGCTTGTCCTGCAATCTTCATGGTGTGCTTCCTTTCTGTCCGGTTCAGGCGGCGTCGGGGTTCTCGATCAGCAGGGCGATGCCCTGGCCGCCGCCGACGCAGGCGCTCGAGATCCCGTAGCGCAGGCCGCTGCGGCGCAGCTCGCGCGCCAGCGTGATGGTGAGGCGAACGCCGGTGGCCGCCAGCGGGTGGCCGAGCGCGATCGCGCCGCCGTTGACGTTGAGCTTGGCCAGGTCCAGGCCGAGCTCGCGGCCGACCGCCAGCGTCTGTGCGCCCTGCGCCTCGTTGATCTCGAAGCGGCCGATGTCGGCCAGTTGCAGTCCGCTGCGCTCGAGCAGCAGGCGGATCGCCGGCGCCGGGCCTATGCCCATGATCTCGGGCGGCACGCCGACGGCAGCCGCCGCGACCACGCGTGCCAGCGGCTTCTTGCCCTGGGTCCGGGCGTATTCGCCCGAGGTGACGACGCAGGCTGCCGCCGCGTCCACCAGCGCCGAGCTGTTGCCGCCGGTCTGCACGCCGCCTTCGTAGACCGGCTTGAGCCTGGCCAGCACCTCGGCCGGCGAGATGCGCGGATGCGTGTCGGTGGCGACCTCGGCGACCTTGCCCTGCAGCTTGATGCCGCGCGACTTGTAGCCCTCGAGCTCGAACTTCTCGGTGATGACCGGCACGATCTCGCCGGCCAGGAAGCCGCTTTCCTGCGCCGCCACCGCCCTGGCGAAGGATTCGGAGGCGAACTGGTCGACCTCCTCGCGGCTGATGCCGTATTTCTTCGCCAGGTTCTCGGCGGTCTGGATCATGTTGATGCCGGCGGCCGGGTCCTTGAGCGCCTCCCACATGTAGTCCTTGAAGCCGACCGGCGCGCCGAGCTTGAAGCCGGTGCGGTGGTCGAAGGCCGCGATCGGATTGCGCGTCATGCTCTCGGTGCCGACCACCAGCGCGGCCTCGCAGGCGCCGGCCTCGATCTGCTCGCCGGCCTGGCGGAACAGCTCGAAGCCGGTGCCGCAGATGCGCTGCGCCATGATGGCCGGCACCTCCTGCGGGACGCCGGCGTACAGGCTGATGTGGCGCGGCAGGAAGAACTGGTCGAAGTCGCCCGGCGCCATGTTGCCGGTGATGACCGAGCCGATGTCGGCTGCTGGCACGCCGTTGCGCGCCAGCGCCTCGCGCGCCACCTTGATGCCGAGGTCGGTCGGCGACACATGGCCGAGCGCGCCGCAGTAGTCGACCATCGGTGTGCGGACGCCTTCCAGCATCCAGACGTCGTCGAAGGCGTTGAAGAATCCCTTTTGAGCCATGGTCCTGCTCGCTTTCTGTGGTTTAGATGGAGGGCTTGATGATGTAGTGGAGCTCGTCGGCATGCAGCTTGGCCACGGTGTCGGCGCGGTGGCTGAGCACGGCGCGCTGGTTGATCGAGCCCTTGTCGGTGATCTCGCCGCGGTCGATCGTGGGCGGGTCGGCCAGCAGGCACAGGCGCGCGATGCGGTTGGCGCTGCCGGTGGCCGTCCTGGCCAGCTCGTCGACGAGCTGCTGGAACTTCGCCTGAACCGGCGCGCTGTCGACCACCTCGTGCATCGAGGCGTCTGCCGGCAGTCCGGACAGCGCGCGCACTGCCGGGGTCGGGAACACCATGGCGCCGACTTCCTTCAGGTTCAGGCCGGTGATCACGACGTCCTGCACGTAGGGGGCGCCGGCAGCGATGATCTTGCCGCGCAGCGGACCGACGCTGACGAAGGTGCCGGTGGCGAGCTTGAAGTCCTCGGCGATGCGGCCGTCGAACTTCAGCCCCAGGTGGATGTCGGTCTCGTCGATCCACTTGACCGCGTCGCCCGACTTGAAGAAGCCCTCCTCGTCGAAGGCCTCGGCGGTCTCATCTGGCGCGCGCCAGTAGCCCGGCGTGATGTTGGGTCCCTGGTAGCGGATCTCGGTCTTGCCCTGCATGTCGACCAGCTTGACCAGCATGCCCGGCGTCGGCACGCCGAGGTCGCCGGCCCTGACCTCGGGGCTGGTCACGTAGAGGCCGAAGGGGCCGGATTCGGTCATGCCCAGGCCGGAGGTCATCACGATGCGCTCGCCGATCTCCTGCTCGGCGCTCTCGAACAGGCTGTCCCAGATCGGCTGGGCCAGCGCCGCGCCGGCGTAGAAGAACATCTGCACCCGCGACAGCAGGGTCTTGCGCAGCTGGGCGTCGGTCTTCATCGCGTTGGCGATCGCCTCGAAGCCGGTCGGCACGTTGAAGTAGACCGTCGGCGCGATCTCGCGCAGGTTGCGCAGGGTCTCGTGCATCAGCGCCGGCGTCGGCTTGCCGTCGTCGATGTAGAGCGTGCCGCCGTGGTACAGCACCATGCCGACGTTGTGGTTGCCGCCGAAGGTGTGGTTCCAGGGCAGCCAGTCGAGCAGCACCAGATCCTTCTGCTGCGCCAGCACCGGCATCGACTGCACCATCTGCTGCTGGTTGGCGCACCACATGCGCTGGGTGTTGATGACCGCCTTGGGCAGCTTGGTCGAGCCGCTGGTGAACAGGAACTTGACGATGGTGTCGGGGCCGGTGGCGGCGATGGCGGCGTCGACCGCCGGCGTCTCGGCCGTGGCGCAGAGCTGATCGAACCGCGTGCTCCCGAGCCCAGGGACTTCGCCCTCGACCAGCACCACTTCCGTGCCGGGGCTGGCGACCGCCTGCAGCGCCTTGCCATAGCGCGCCGCGTCGCTCGCGAACAGCATGCCCGGCGTGACCGTGCGGACCACGTGGCGCAGCTTGTCATAGTCCTGGCTGATCAGCGAGTAGGCCGGAGAGGTCTGGACGAAGGGCACGCCCGCGATCATGCAGCCCAGCGAGAGCAGCGCGTGCTCGAGGCCGTTCTCCGACAGGATCACGACCGGGCGCTCGACGCTCAGGCCGCGGTCGATGATGGCTTGCGCGATGCGGCGCGCAGTGGCCCAGGTCTCGCCGTAGCTCAGGTGGCGCCAGTCGCCCAGGCTGCCGTCGGCCTGCTTGACGCGGCGCGCCATGAAGGTCTTGGACGGCACCGTCTCGGCCCAGTGCTGCAGCCGGTCGGTCATGCGCTCGGGGTAGGGCAGCAGTGGCTGGTCGGCCTGCAGGTAATGCGTGCCGGGAGCGCCGTCGCGCAGCTTGACCCGGGTCACGCCGAAGACCAGCGGACGGTACTTGGGGGAGGCATCGAAATTCATGGTTGTATCTCCTCTGCTCTTGGCGGTGCGGATCAGGCCTTCTGCACCTTGGCGGCCTTGCCCTCGAGGAAGGCACGCACGCGCGCCTTGGCTTCGGGCGCGGCCTGCGCGATCGATGAGATCAGAGCCTCGGTGAACAGGCCATGGTCGGCCGGCTGCTCGGCGATCCGGGGCAGCGCGTGCATCAGCGCGAAATTGGTCAGCGGGGCATTGGTCGCGATCCGGCTGGCGAGCTCGAAGGCCTTGTCGAAGGCGGTGCCGGCCGGCACCAGGTACTGCGCCAGGCCGATGCGCTCGCCGCCGGCGGCGTCATAGACGCGGCCGGTCAGCATCATGTCGGTCATGCGCGCGGCGCCGATCAGCTTGGGGATGCGGACCGAGCCGCCGCCGCCGACGAAGATGCCGCGCGTACCCTCGGGCAGCGCGAAGAAGGTGGATTCGTCCGCCACCCGGATATGGCAGGCACTGGCGAGCTCGAGCCCGCCGCCGACGACTGCGCCGTGCAGTGCCGCCACCACGGGCACCGGGCCCTTCTCGACGCATTCGAGCGCGCTGTGCCACAGGCGCGAATGGTGCACGCCCTCTCCGGCGTCGCGTTCCTGCAGCTCGGACAGGTCCAGGCCGGCGCAGAAATGCTCTCCCTCGCCATGGATGACGGCCGCGCGCGCCTGCCGGGGCAGGTTCTGGAATGTGTCGCGGATTGCCATGATCAGGCCGTCGCTGAGCGCGTTGCGCTTGGCCGGCCGGCACAGGCGGATCACTGCGACGCTGTCATGCATTTCCAGTTGCACGGCGTCCGAGTTCGTCGGGGTGGTGTTGCTCATCTTGTCGCCCTTGAAGTGATGAAAGCGTATTTAGTTATCTCGAATAACCAAATAGTCTCACATTCAGGTGCAAGACGGGCTCGGTGAAAACCCTGAATAAGCAGATTCTGCCCATTCCTGGCATTGCGGGCTGTGGGCTTGTGTCCGTTCTTCCGCTGGCCAGGACGTCCGGTTCCGGCAACAAGGTATCCGGGATAACCTTGCTCTGGCGGCTTGACCGGCCCCGGGCGGGCGACCCGATCGCTGCTCACGAACCAGGCCGAGGATGGCTCCGGCTGGCCGGGGGCAGGGCTCAGCGCTTCGGGTTGAAGAATCCCAGCATGATCGAGAGCGAGTCCATCAGGCACTGGAAGTCCTGGCCGATCGCGGCCTCGGCCAGCATCATGCGGACATGACAGTAGTGGCCGCGGTAGCGCGTCAGCGCCAGCGCCGAGAACTGGCGGCCAAGGTCGAAGCTGGCGTAGCGCAGGTTGGCGTTCTGGTTCTCGCTCACGGCCTGCAGGCCCGGGAATTCGGTCCGCAGCGCGGCCATCGCGCGGTCCATCTCGGCCTGCAGCTTGCTCTCGCCGGCCTGGTCGCCGGCGGCAGGGTAGACGGTGAGTTCCACCTGGGTCTGGCGGGCCGAGTAACTCAGCCTGAGTCCGCCGGGATCGGTGGCGCTCGGGCTCATCCGAACGAAATGCAGCCAGCCGAACTGAGCCGGCAGGCCGAAGCCGAAGCGCTCGCCGAGCGGCACACCGCAGGCCGGCGTGGTGCGACCGGGCGCGAGCTGGAGGCGGTGCAGGTCGAACCATAGCTGGCGTGGCTCGGCCACCAGGCGCTCGCCGTCGATGAAGCGGATCTCGTAATGGCAGCACTCGATCCAGGGGCGGGCGACATCGGCCTCCTTGCCGACCAGCCGCCACTGGTGCTCGGGGCCGCCGAACAGGCAGGCAGCCAGGCTGTCCTGCGCCTCGATCGCATCGAGCAGCGAGCCAGTGGCCATGACGATCGGGTCCTGGGAATTGCGGCCTGAGCCGCCCTCGATGGGCAGATCCAGTCCGTAGTCTTTGAGCAGCAAGTCGCGCAGCATGGGGGTCCTGTGACAGAGGTGGGGTGGCTGTAGGCGCCACCGGGCAGGGTGATGATTCTCGCACCCGGTGCCGTGCTGAACCTAGCTGGGGCTGGCCGCGAACTCAAGTAAACTCGATCGGCTAATTTTTGCTCAGACTGGTAACGGCTATGTTCGATTTCTTCCG
>JBDLTM010000057.1:0-10704 GCA_039805805.1 Pseudomonadota bacterium
CCAACTACAAGATCCCGAAGCGCTGCTTCATCCTGGCCGAGCTGCCGCGCAACGCGATGGGCAAGGTGCAGAAGAAGCTGCTGCGCGAGCAGCACGGCTCGCTGTTCGGCTGAGGCTGCGCCAGCCCCGGGGCCGCGCCTCAGCGCAGCACCAGCACCGGGATATGCGAGTGGGTCAGCACCTGCTGGGTCTCGCTGCCCAGCAGCAGGCGCTTGATTCCCTTGCGACCGTGCGAGGCCATCACGATCAGGTCGCACTTGTTGCGCTTGGCCGCCGCGATGATGGCCTCGGCCACCAGGTCCGACTTGGCCGTCATGGCCTTGACCTTGACGGCCCGTTTCTGGCCTTCGGACTTGATGACGTTGACCGCCTCGAGCGCTTCGTCCTGCCACTGCTTCTCGATCCGCTGGATCTCCTCGGCCTCGACGCCTATGCCCCCCTCGAAATAGGTCAGGGGGTAGCGCGGCACCACCTTGAGCGCGACGACCTCGGCGCCCGTGATGTCGGCCAGGCCCAGGGCATGTTCAACGGCCCGCTGCGAAAGCGGGGACCCATCGGTCGCGACCAGGATGCGCTTGTACATGGTGACTCCTTGCTGGCTGCTTCTGAGGCAAAGGACATGAGCTTGTATCAGTTTACGCAAGCAAGTGCCAAGCTGCATAGGGCCAGTCTTGATCTTGCTCAAACACAGCCCTAATACCCTGAGATAATCTGTCCCCATGGCAGATTCCCCGGCTCTCGGTGCTGTTCCTGTGCCTGATCCAGGCGCGGGAGGCTGGCTGCTGGGCCGGCACCGGGGGCCGCTGACCGTCACCGACGACTTCAGCGTGCTCGACGATCCGGTCGAGCAGCAGGATTTCACCCAGGACTGCGAGTTCCAGGGCCGGCAGGCCTGCGAGTCGGTGCTGCTGGTCCAGGGAATGTACTGCGCGGCCTGCTCGGATGCGGTCGAGTCGGCCGTCTCCGGCAAGCCCGGCGTGCTGTCGGCCCAGGTGCATGCGGCCACGCGCCGCCTGGTGCTGCGCTGGGATCCGGCCGTGACCCGGATCTCCGACCTGGCGCGCGCGGTCGGTGACGCCGGCTACCGGCTGCTGCCGCTGCAGCAGGCACTCAGCGTGAGCGAGCGCCAGGCCGAGACCCGCAAGGCGCTCTGGCGCCTGTTCGTCGCCGGCTTCTGCATGATGCAGGTCATGATGTACACGACGCCGATGTACGTCACCGAGCCCGGCGAGATCGACGCCGACCTGCTGCACCTGCTGCGCTGGGCCTGCTGGGTGCTGAGCGTGCCGGTGCTGGTCTTCGCCAGCGGCCCTTTCTTCCGCAACGCCTGGCGCGACCTCAGACATGGCCGCATCGGCATGGACACCCCGGTCTCGGTCGGCATCCTGGTGACCTTCGTCGCCAGCAGCGGCGCGACCTTCGATCCGGGCGGCCCCTGGGGCCACGAGATCTGGTACGACTCGCTGACCATGTTCGTCTTCTTCCTGCTCGGCGGGCGCTATCTCGAGCTCAAGGCGCGCGACCGCACGGCCGGCGCGCTCGACGCGCTGATCAACCGGCTGCCCGAGCGCATCGAGCGCCAGCGCGCCGATGGTGGCTTCGAATCCGTCTCGCTCAAGCGGCTGCAGGTCGGCGACTTGGTGCGGGTGCAGGCCGGACAGGCCTTTCCGGCTGATGGCCGGCTGCTCAGCGAGGGCGCCATCGTCGACGAGGCGCTGCTGACCGGCGAGTCGCATCCGGTCACGCGCCAGCGCGGCGAGGCGCTGGTGGCGGGCAGCTTCAACCTGGCCGGCGCAGCGCTGATGCAGGTCGATCGTCTCGGGCGCGACACCCGGTTTGCCCAGATCGTCCAGCTGATGGAGCGCGCCGCGACCGACAAGCCGCGCCTGGCGCAGCTGGCCGACCGCATCGCAGCTCCCTTCCTGCTGGCGGTGCTGCTGGCGGCGGCCCTCTCGGGCTGGTGGTGGTGGCAGATCGACCCCGACCAGGCGATCGCGGTCGCGGTCGCGGTGCTGATCGTGACCTGTCCCTGCGCGCTCTCGCTCGCCACCCCGGTGGCGATGCTGGCCTCGGCTGGCGCGCTGGCCCGGCGTGGCGTGCTGGTGCGGCGCCTGCAGGCCTTCGAGTCGCTCGCCGCCATCGACACGGTGATATTCGACAAGACCGGCACGCTCACGCGCGACCGCGTGGTGCTGCGTGAGGTCCTCGCGCGCGACGGCCTGGACAGCCGGGCCGCGCTGGCGCTGGCCGCGCCTCTCGCCGGCGCCTCGCTGCACCCGGTCTCGCGCGCCATTCTGCGCGCAGCGCAGGACGCGCAGCTGCCCGAGCAGGCCTTCAGCGAGGTCGGCGAGGTGCCGGGCCAGGGCATGCAGGCCGGGCAGGGCGCATCCCTGCTCAAGCTGGGTTCGGCGCGTTTCTGCGGCCTCGACGAGGCGGAGCTTGCCGAGCGCGGCCAGGCCGTGGCCGACCAGCCTTGCGCCTTCCTCTGCGATGCGTCGGGCTGGGTCGCCACCTTCGTCCTCGACGAGGGGGTGCGCGAGGAGGCCGCCGAAGTGGTCGCGCGCCTGCACGCGCTTGGCCTGCAGACCCGGCTGCTCTCGGGCGACCGGGCGCAGGCGGCCGGTCGGGTGGCGCGCCAGCTCGGCATCCAGCAGGTCGTCGCCCAGGCCAGCCCGGAGCAAAAGCTCGCCGAGGTGCTCGAACTGCAGCAGCAAGGCTGCAAACTGGCCATGGTCGGAGATGGACTCAACGACGGCCCGGTGCTGGCGCGCGCCGACTGCTCCTTCGCGCTCGGCCATGGCGCTCCCCTGACCCAGGCGCAATCCGATTTCGTGGTCCAGAGCGGGCGTCTCGACGAAGTGCTGGCCACCGTGCTGCTGGCGCGCAAGACGCTGCAGATCGTGCGCCAGAACCTGCTCTGGGCGGGAGTCTACAACCTGGTGGCGGTGCCGCTGGCGCTGCTCGGCTGGATGCCGCCCTGGCTGGCCGGGCTCGGCATGGCGGCCAGTTCACTGCTGGTCATCGGCAATGCGATGCGCCTGGCACGCGAGGCCGGCCCGCGTCAGGCTTGATCAAGAGGACCATGATGGAATCCATGTATCTGCTCATTCCCCTGTCCGTCCTGCTGGTGCTCGGCATCATGGGCCTGTTCTGGTGGGCCTTGCAAGGGGGCCAGTTCGACAACGTCGAGCGAGAGGGCGAGCGCATTTTTCATGGTGATTGACGCAAGTCAATACCCACAATTTCGACAGGGTTGAAACTTCAAAGTGGTGTTTTAATAGGAGTGTTTGTATGTCAATGACAACAGGGGCCTCTTCAGCGGGGGTCTACAACGACAAGGTCGTGCGGCAGTTTGCCGTCATGTCCGTGGTCTGGGGGGTGGTCGGCATGCTGGTTGGCGTCATCATCGCCGCCCAGCTGGCCTTCCCCGAGCTCAACCTGGGCCTGCCCTGGACCTCATTTGGTCGACTGCGTCCGCTGCACACCAATGCAGTGATCTTCGCCTTCGGCGGTTGCGGCCTGTTCGCGACCAGCTACTACGTGGTCCAGCGCACCTGCCAGACCCGCCTGTTCGCAGGTGGCCTGGCCGCCTTCACCTTCTGGGGCTGGCAGCTGGTCATCGTGCTGGCGGCCATCACCCTGCCGCTGGGCTACACCTCCGGCAAGGAATACGCCGAGCTCGAGTGGCCGATCGACATCCTGATCGCCGTGATCTGGATCGCCTACGCCATCGTCTTTTTCGGCACCATCGGCCAGCGCAAGGTGCGCCACATCTACGTGGCGAACTGGTTCTTCGGCGCCTTCATCATCGCCGTCGCGATGCTGCACATCGTCAACAGCGCGGCCCTGCCGGTGCTGGGCACGGGCGAGTGGTTCAAGTCCTACTCCGCCTATGCTGGCGCACAGGACGCCATGGTCCAGTGGTGGTACGGCCATAACGCCGTGGGCTTCTTCCTGACCGCCGCCTTCCTGGGCATGATGTACTACTTCATCCCCAAGCAGGCCGAGCGTCCGGTCTACTCCTACCGCCTGTCCATCGTCCACTTCTGGGCGCTGATCTTCACCTACATGTGGGCGGGTCCGCACCACCTGCACTACACCGCGCTGCCGGACTGGACCCAGTCGGTCGGCATGGTGTTCTCGCTCATCCTGCTGGCGCCTTCCTGGGGCGGCATGATCAACGGCATCATGACCCTGTCGGGCGCCTGGCACAAGCTGCGCGACGATCCCATCCTGCGCTTCCTGATCGTCTCGCTGTCCTTCTACGGCATGTCGACCTTCGAAGGCCCGATGATGGCGATCAAGACCGTCAACGCGCTGAGCCACTACACTGACTGGACCGTCGGCCACGTGCACTCGGGTGCGCTGGGCTGGGTCGGCCTGGTCACCATGGGCTCGCTCTACTACCTGATCCCGCGCCTGTTCGGCCAGAAGAAGATGTATTCGGTGCCCGCCATCGAGCTGCACTTCTGGGTCGCCACCATCGGCATCGTGCTCTACATCGCCGCGCTGTGGATCTCGGGCGTGACACAGGGCCTGATGTGGCGTGCCCTGAACGACGACGGCACCCTGACCTACACCTTCGTGCAGTCGGTCAAGGCTTCCATTCCCTTCTACATCATCCGCCTGACCGGCGGCCTGCTCTACCTGAGCGGCATGTGCCTGATGCTGTGGAACGTCATCATGACCGCGCGTCAAGGTCTCAAGGCTGGTGCCGTGCCCGCGGTGCAGATTCCTGCCGCCGCGGCACACGCCTGAGGAGTTAATTGAAAATGGCTAACCACAACGAACCCGTCAAGGCCTTCTCGCACGAGCGGATCGAGACCAGCAACTTGCTGATGATCGTCCTGATCACGCTGGTGCTGACGGTCGGCGGTCTGCTCGAGATCGTCCCGCTGTTCTTCCAGAAGTCGACCACGCAGCCGGTCGAGGGCCTCAAGCCCTATACCGCGCTGCAGCTGGCCGGCCGCGACGTCTACCTGCGCGAGGGCTGCTACAACTGCCACTCGCAGATGATCCGCCCCTTCCAGGCCGAGACGCTGCGCTACGGCCCTTACTCGCGCGCCGGCGAGTCGGTCTACGACCACCCCTTCCAGTGGGGCTCCAAGCGTACCGGGCCGGACCTGGCCCGAGTGGGCGGTCGCTACTCCGACGAGTGGCACCGCCTCCACCTGATCAACCCGCGCGACCTCGTGCCCGAGTCCGTCATGCCGGCCTATCCCTGGCTCGAGAAGGATCTGGTCAATGCAGCCGGCGTTCCGGCGCGCATGAAGGTCATGCAGAAGCTGGGCGTTCCCTACAGCGACGAGGAAGTCGCCAAGGGTGCGGACGACGTCAAGGGCAAGACCGAACTCGAGGCCCTGATTGCGTACCTGCAGGTTCTCGGCACCGCCATCAAGTAAACAAGGGAGGGCAATATGGACATCACTGACGTGCGAATCGGCGTCACCCTGGTCAGCTTTGCCGTCTTCATCGGCATCTGCTACTGGGCCTGGAGCCGACGCAACCAGGCTTCGTTCAACGATGCGGCCCAGTTGCCCTTCCGCGACGAATAAGGAGAAAGAGAACCATCATGAGTGACTTTGTCAACAGTTTCTGGTCATGGTATGTGACCGTCATCGTCATCGCCGCCATCCTGTATTGCGTGCTGGTGCTCTGGGGTTCCAGCAAGGTCAAGGTCAAGTCGGCTGCCGACAACACCACCGGCCATGTCTGGGACGGCACCCTGCAGGAAATGAACAACCCGCTGCCCCGCTGGTGGGTCGGCCTCTTCGTGATCACCATCGTGTTCGCGGTGGGCTACATCGTGCTGTATCCGACGCTGGGTACCAGCGCCGGCAAGCTGGGCTGGACTTCGGCCGGCCAGCACGCCAAGGAAGGCGAGAAGCTGGCCGCGACCATCGCCCCGGTGTACGAGAAGTTCAAGACCATGCCGGTCGAGGAGATCGCCAAGGATCCCAAGGCGCAGCTCATCGGTGACCGCCTGTACCAGAACTTCTGCGCCCAGTGCCACGGTGCCGACGCGCGCGGCAGCAAGTCCTTCCCCAACCTCGCCGATCGGGACTGGCTGGGCGGCGATGGCGGCCACGAGTACATCAAGACCACGATTGCCAACGGTCGCATGGGCAACATGCCTCCGATGGCCGCTGCCGTCGGCACGCCCGACGACGTGCGCAACGTCGCCGAGTACGTGATGAGCCTGTCGGGCAACGCGACCGATCCGGTCAAGGCTGCACTGGGCAAGGAGAAGTTCGCAGCCTGTGCGGCCTGCCATGGCACCGATGGCAAGGGCAACCAGGCCGTGGGGGCTCCCAACCTGACCGACAATGTCTGGCTGCATGGCTTCGGCACCGACTTCGTGGTGAAGATGATCAACGAAGGCAAGGTCAACGTCATGCCGGCGCAGAAGTCCAAGCTGACCGAAGACCAGCTGCATGTGCTGGCCGGTTACGTCTGGGGCCTGTCGAGGCAGACCAAGTAAGCCTCAATCGGTCTTAGCCGTACTGGTGTCATCAGGACTGCCCTGGTCGGCCCGCAAGGGTCGCCAGGGCGTCTTGCTTAAAGGATGGGAAGTTTCTAATGCAAGATCAGAAAAGGCCAGGGCGTCCCTGGTACCGTGAACCCATGATGTGGATGGTCCTGGGCGGGCCGCTGGTGGTCGTGGTCGCGTCCATCATCACCTACGTACTGGCTGCGCGCCAGCAGGATCCGGTGCTGGAACGCGATCCGGTCATGGAGGCCGAACGGGTCGGCAAGGAGCTGACGCCCGAGCAGCGCGAGAGCCTGCAGCCCGCTGTCAAGGCGCGCAATCACGTGGCCTCGCCGCTCAAGCCGGCCGAGCAGTGAACTCCATGCCGGTCAGGCCGGGTCAGTCGCAGTGGCCTGGGTTGACCAGGCGGCGCAGCGCTTCGGTGTCCCTGATCTGGACATAGCGCTGCCTGACCTCGATGATGCCTTCCTCGACGAACTTGGAGAAGGTGCGGCTGACGGTCTCCAGCTTCATGCCGAGGTAGCTGCCAATCTCCTCGCGCGTCATGCGCAGCACCAGCTCCGACTGCGAGAAGCCGCGCGAGTGCAGGCGCTGCACCAGGTTGAGCAGGAAGGCCGCCAGCCTCTCCTCGGCGCGCATGCTGCCCAGCAGCAGCATCACGCCATGCTCGCGAACGATCTCGCGGCTCATGATCTTGTGCACATGGTGCTGCAGCGCGCTGAACTCTCGCGAGAGCGACTCGATCCGGTCGAATGGCAGCACGCAGACCTCTGAGTCCTCCAGCGCAACCGCGTCGCAGCTGTGCTGGTCGTTGACGATGCCGTCCATGCCCAGGATCTCGCCGGTCATCTGGAAGCCGGTGACCTGGTCGCGACCGTCGACCGAGGTCACGCAGGTCTTGAAGAAGCCCGAGCGCACCGCATAGAGCGAGGTGAAGCGCTCACCGTGGTTGAAAAGTGACTGGCCTCGCTTGACTCGCTTGCGGGTGCTGATCACGCTGTCGAGGCGGGTCATCTCGCCGGGACTCAGCCCGACCGGCATGCAGAGCTCGCGCAGGTTGCAACTCGAACAGGCTACCTTGATGCTGTGGATATCCATAATGGTGCTCATTCAACCCAACATTCTAACGGGGTCGCAGGTGAGGACTCTGGCCCGGCGTGGCAAGTCAGGCGCCTGCATGCCGGCATTGTTTGACTCAGGTCAAGGTCAGTTTTGCCGGTTTGAGGCACAGTCGGACCCTAGCCTGGAGAAACTGAAGTGAGCCATCTGATCGACGAACAACTGCTGAGGCGCTTCGACGTGCCGGGCCCCCGCTACACCTCGTATCCGACCGCCGACCGCTTCGTCGAGGCCTTCGGCAGCGACGACTACATCCAGGCGCTCGAGCAGCGCCGCGCTGGGTCGATGGCCTTGCCGCTTTCGCTCTACATCCATATCCCGTTCTGCGAATCGCTCTGCTATTACTGCGCCTGCAACAAGGTCATCACCAAGCACCACAGCAAGTCGGCCGAATATCTGCGCTACCTCTCGCGCGAGCTGGAGCTGCAGGTCGAGCATTTCGGGCGCGGGCACAAGGTCTCGCAGATGCACCTGGGTGGCGGTTCGCCGACCTTCCTGAGCGACGATGAGCTGACCGACCTGATCGACATGATCAAGCGCCACTTCACGCTGGTGCCGGGCGGCGAGTTCTCGATCGAGGTCGATCCGCGCACCGTGAGCCCTGATCGGCTCCGCCATCTCTACGAGCTCGGCTTCAACCGCCTGAGCTTCGGCGTGCAGGACTTCGATCCCACGGTGCAGAAGGCGGTGCACCGCATCCAGCCGGCCGAGCAGGTGTTCGAGCTGGTCAGGGCCGCGCGCGAGATCGGATTCGAGTCGGTCAACGTCGACCTGATCTACGGCCTGCCCCTGCAGACGCCGGAGTCCTTCGGCCACACGCTGGACCTGGTCAGGCAGTTGCGTCCCGAGCGCATCGCGCTCTACGCCTATGCCCACCTGCCGACGCGCTTCAAGCCGCAGCGCCGCATCCTGAGCGCCGAACTGCCGAGCCCGTCCGAGAAGCTGGCCATGCTGTCGAACTCGCTTGCCATCCTGGGCGCTGCCGGCTACGACTATGTCGGCATGGACCATTTCGCCCTGCCCAGCGATGCGCTGGCCGTCGCCAAGCGCCAGGGCCGGCTGCACCGCAACTTCCAGGGCTACAGCACCCAGCCCGATTGCGACCTGATCGCGCTCGGCGTGTCGGCGATCGGGCGCATCGGCGCGACCTACAGCCAGAACGCCAAGACGCTGGACGAGTACTACGACGCGCTCGACCAGGGCCGGCTGCCGATCGTGCGCGGACTGGCGCTCACGCGCGACGACATCCTGCGCCGCTCGGTCATCATGGCGGTCATGTGCCAGGGCGAGCTCGATTTCGAGGCTATGGGCAATGCCCACCTGATCGACTTCGCGAGCTATTTCGCGCGCGAGCTCGAGCGCCTGCGCGACTACGAGGGCATGGGGCTGATCAGGATCGGAGAGTCCAGCCTCGAGGTGACCGAGCAGGGCTGGTATTTCGTGCGCGCCATCGCGATGAGCTTCGACAAGTACCTGCAGAGCGACCAGGACCGGGCGCGCTTCTCCAAGATCATCTGAGCACGCCGCTAGGATAGCGGGCGGCTGCTACAGTTCGGGCATGCTTTCGTCGATGCTGATGTCGGCCCTGCTGATGGGGCTGGTCGGGGGGCCGCACTGCGTGGCCATGTGCGGTGCCGCCTGCGCGGGCATCGCGCGCGCGGCCGGACCGGGCCCGCAGGGCCGCGCGGCGCTCTGGCGCTTCCAGCTCAGCCGACTGCTGGGCTACAGCCTGCTGGGAGCTCTGGCCGGCGGCACCGTCGAAGGCATGGCCTGGCTGGGTACGCATACCGCCGTGCTGAGGCCGGTCTGGATCATGCTGCATGTGGCGGCGCTGCTGCTCGGCCTGCTGCTGCTGTGGCAGGGGCACCAGCCTGGCTTCGTTGATGGCTGGGGCCAGTCGGTCTGGCGTCGCATCCGGCCGGCGCTGGCGCGGCTCGGTCCCCGGGCGCCGCTCGTGCTCGGGATGGGCTGGGCGCTGATGCCCTGCGGCCTGCTGTATTCGGCCCTGCTGGTCGCCTCGCTGTCGGCCAGCGCGCTCAATGGCGCGCTGCTGATGGCGGCGTTCGCCTTGGGCACCATGGTCTCATTGGTGCTCGGGCCCTGGCTGCTTCTGCGCCTGAACAGCTCGGGCTCCGGCGCCTGGGGCATCCGGCTCGCCGGCCTGGCGCTGGCGTCCACCTCGGGCTGGGCGCTCTGGATGGGGATGACCCGGCCGACCGGGCTCTGGTGTGCCTGATCCGGCGCGCGCAACTAGCTGGATCAGCCGGTTTGCCGTTCAGCGCACCTCGTCTATCACGGTCCTGAACTCGTCGATGTCCTCGAAGCTGCGGTAGACGCTGGCAAATCGCACGTAGGCGACCTTGTCGAGCTTCTTGAGCTCGCGCATCACGAGCTCGCCGAGCTGATGGGTGGGAACCTCGCGCACGCCGAGATTGAGCAGCTTTTCCTCGATGCGTTCGGTGGCGGCATCGACCTGCTCGGTGCTGACCGGGCGCTTGCGCAGCGCCAGGCTCAGGCTGGCGCGCAGCTTGGTCGGGTCGTACTCGATCCGGCGCCCGTCCTTCTTGACCACCATCGGAAAGTTGACCTCTGGCCGCTCATAGGTGGTGAAGCGCTTGTCGCAGGAGTTGCAGCGGCGGCGGCGGCGCACGAAATTGCCGTCCTCGGACAGGCGGGTCTCGATCACCTGGGTCTCGGCATGGCCGCAGAAGGGACATTTCATCGGGACGGAAAACAAAAAAGCCCCGGCGCGTGGCCGGGGCAGGTCAGGCTGGTATCAGCGGTAGACCGGGAAGCGGCTGGTCAGTTCCGCGACCTTGGCGCGCACGGTGGCGAGGTTGGCCTCGTCGCGCGGGTTGTCGAGCACGTCGGCGATCAGGTTGGCGGTCAGGCGGGCTTCCTCTTCCCTGAAGCCGCGCGTCGTCAGCGCCGGGGTTCCGATGCGAACGCCGCTGGTCACGAAGGGCTTCTCGGGGTCGTTCGGGATCGCGTTCTTGTTGATCGTCATGTGGGCGGCGCCCAGCACGGCCTCGGCCTCCTTGCCGGTGATGCCCTTGGCGCGCAGGTCGACCAGCATGACATGGCTTTCGGTGCGG
>JBDLTM010000058.1:0-10544 GCA_039805805.1 Pseudomonadota bacterium
CTACGAGAAGATCGCTCTTGAGGCCGGCGCCAGCGTGGCCGACGTGATCGTGCTGGGCGGCAACCTCGGCGTCGAGCAGGCCGCCAGGGCCGCTGGCGTGACCGTCAGCGTGCCGTTCGCGCCCGGTCGCGGCGACGCCAGCCAGGACCAGACCGATGTCGAGTCCTTCGCGGTGCTGGAACCGCTGGCCGACGGCTTCCGCAACTGGCTAAAAGCACATTACGTGGTCAAGCCCGAGGAACTGCTGTTGGACCGCGCCCAGCTGATGGGCCTGACCGCCGCCGAGATGACAGTGCTGGTCGGCGGCCTGCGCGTGCTCGGCACCAACCACGGCGGCAGCCAGCATGGCGTCTTCACCGACCGCGTCGGCGCGCTGACGAACGACTTCTTCGTCAATCTCACCGACATGGCCTACAGCTGGAAGCCGACCGGGCGCAACAGCTACGACATCGTCGACCGTGCCAGCGGCACCACCAAGTTCACGGCCACCCGCGTGGACCTGGTGTTCGGCTCCAACTCCATCCTGCGCGCCTACGCCGAGGTCTACGCCCAGGACGACAACCGCGAGAAGTTCGTGCAGGACTTCGTCGCGGCCTGGACCAAGGTCATGAACGCGGACCGCTTCGACCTGGCCTGATGCCGCTGCGGGCCGTCATCCCGACGGCCCGAGGCACTCAAGCCTGCTGCAGCCAGCCCCGCACCTCGTCCACCGTCGGGATGCGGGCGCTGCTGACCACCTTCTCGTTGATCACCAGGCCCGGCGTGTGCAGGATGTCGTAGTTGAGGATGTCCTTCATGTCGGTGACCTTGACGATATCGGCCTGCAGGCTTGTGGCAGCGAGTGCTTCGCGCGCGACGGACTCGAGCTTGCGGCAGTTGGCGCAGCCCGGGCCCAGGATCTTGATGGTCAGCATCTGTCTCTCCCTCCGTGATGAAAAAAGACCTCAGGCCTGGCGGCCGCTGCGCTGGCGGCGGCCGACCCAGACCAGTCCGCTGCCCAGCAAGGCCAGCAGCAGGCCGAGTCCGAGCGCCAGCGGCAGCCAGCCCAGGCCGTCGACCCAGGCGCCGTAGAGCAGACCGGCCGCAATGCTGAACAGCGCCACCAGGCTCACGTAGCCAGCGGTCTTGCTGCGCCCGATCACCGCCGAGACCATCAGCATGCTCTGCAGGCTGAGCTCAGGGTCGGCCATCAGGTAGGCCAGCAGCGGCCCCGGGTGCATGCCGAGGTCGAGGAACATGCGCGCCACCGGCACCTCGACCAGGGTCGGGAAGTACATGAAGACGCCGAAGCAGACCGCGACCGCGTTGGCCAGCAGCGTGTTGCTGCCGGCCAAGGACTCGATCCATTCCGGCCGGATGACCTGGCGCACCATGCCGACGATGAAGACGCCGACCACCAGCAGCAGGAAGATCTGCTTGACGAAGCGCCAGGACTCCCACAGCCAGGACTGGAAGTCATCGGCTTGGAGCTGGCGGGAGAAATGCCAGCAGGCCCACAGCGCTGCGCCCACCGCAAGCACGCGACCGGTCAGGCCCATTTCGAGTCCGCCGGCCACCGGCGTCAGGCGAAGCGCGGCCACCAGCAGCGTGGCCGCCGCCAGGCCCAGCGTGACCCAGGTCCAGCGGTTTGGCCCCTCGATGATGTCTTCGAGCCCCTTCCGGGCGGTGGCGGCGATCAGCAGCAGCAAGGCGATCAGAACCGAGCCCTGCAGGCTCACCCCCTCCTCGCCCTTGGCGGGGTCGAAGGGCACCCAGGCGGACAAGGTTGCCTGCCAGTCGGCGGCCCAGGACAGCGGCAGCGTGAAGCTGGCCAGGGTCCCGGTCAGCGGCCAGAGCTTGAGCGTGCCGGCGACCAGCAGGGCGACCAGCGCCAGCAGCAGGCCGGCAGCCGGACGCTCCAGACTGGCCTGGCCGGCGAACAGGGTGTCGGTCTGGGCGTCGTGGCGGGCGTCGTCGCGCCAGAAGATCATCGCCATCAGCAGGCCGATGCCGATGCCGAACAGCAGGCACAGCAGCACGCGGGCCAGTGCGAACTCCAGCCCCAGGATGCTGCCGGTATAGGCCAGCGCCATGATGTTGCCGGCCGGCGCGAAGAACAGGAAGGTGACGGCCGGCCCGATGCCGGCTCCCTTGCGGTGGATGCCCGCGAACAGCGGCACGATGGTGCAGGAGCAGACCGCGAGCAAGGAACCCGCGGCGGCGGCGGCCGGATACGAGAGATGGGCCGGAGTGCTGCGCCCGAGCCAGCGCGTGATGCTGGCCTTGGGGATCAGCGCCGTCATCGCGCCGGCGATGAAGAAGGCCGGCAGCAGGCAGAGCAGCACATGGGCGGCCAGATAGGCCGCCAGGCTGCCGGCGCCACCGTTGAGCAGATGCAGCGAAAAGTCCATCCATCCCCCTGTGAGCCAATACTAGCCACGATACATGCGCCTGGCAATCCACTTGCGACATTCGCCATACACCAACACGCTGCTGGCGATCGCCACGCATTGCAGCCATTGCCAGCCCTGCAGTGGCACGGTACCAAAGGCCTGGTTCAGGAATTCGAGCTGCACCACCGCCAGCTGCAGCAGCACCGCCACCGCGACCGCAGCCCAGAGCCAGCGGTTCCCGAGCAGGCCCTGGAATGCACTGCCACGTTCGGAGCGGGCGTTGAAGGCGTTGAACAGCTGCGCCAGCACCAGCACGGTGAAGGCGGCGGTGCGCGCCCTCTCCAGGGACTGGTCGCCCTCGACCAGGCCGCCGGGCAGGCAGAGGTCGAGCGTGAACAGGGTGGCCAGCGCCATCACCAGCCCGACCTGCAGCACGCCCGACCACATCGGCCAGTCGATCACGCGCTCGTCAGGACGACGCGGCCGGCGGCCCATCACGTCCTCGGTCTGGGGATCGACGCCCATGGCCAGGGCGGGCCCGGAATCGGTCACCAGGTTGATCCACAGGATCTGCGTCGCGAGCAGCGGCAGCACGACAGCGCCGCTCGCGTCGACCAGCCCGAGCGCCCTGGCGCCGAGCACGCCCAGGAAAACCGTCAGCAGCTCGCCCATGTTCGACGACAGCAGGTAGCGCAGGAACTTGCGGATGTTGTCGAGGATGCCGCGGCCCTCGCGCACCGCCGCGACGATGGTGGCGAAGTTGTCGTCGGCCAGGATCATCTTGCCGGCCTCCTTGCTGACCTCGGTGCCGGTGATGCCCATCGCCACGCCGATGTCAGCCGTCTTGAGCGCGGGCGCGTCGTTGACGCCGTCGCCTGTCATCGCGACCACATGGCCCTGAGCCTGCAGCGCGTCGACGATGCGCAGCTTGTGCGAGGGATCGACCCGCGCATAGACCGAGGTCGATCGCACCGCCTCTGCCAGCGCGGCCGCGTCGAGCGCATCGATCTGGGCGCCGGTCAGCGCGGCGCCGCCCGCCTCGATGATGCCGAGGTCGGCCGCGATGCGCGCCGCCGTGCGCGGATGGTCGCCGGTGATCATGATGACCCGGATGCCGGCGCGCTGCGCCTCGCGGATCGCCGCGGCCGCTTCGGCACGCGGCGGATCGATGATGCCGACCGTGCCGACGAAGGTCAGGTCCTGCTCGAGCGCCTCGCCGGCGCGCTCATCCTCGCCGGGTCGCAGCGGCCGGTAGGCCACCGACAAGGTGCGCAGCGCCGCATCGGACAGCTCGCTGACGTCGGCCAGCGCGCGGGCCCGGATCACGTCGCTCATCGGCACCACGTCCATGCCGACCCGGGCGGCCGTGCAGCGCTGCAGCAGCAGGTCGGGCGCGCCCTTGGCGATCAGGAGCAGTGATCCGCCCTGCTCGCGGTCGCGCACCAGCACCGACATCATCTTGCGCTGCGAGCTGAACGGGATCTCGGCGACGCGCTCGTAGCGCTGGCGGCGCAGCTCGTGCACGCCGAGCTTGCGCTCCGCCACCAGGAAGGAGGCCTCGGTCGGGTCGCCGTGGATGACCCAGCTGCCGTCGGCCTGCTGGCGCAGGTCGGCATTGCTAGCCAGGCTGCCGCCGCTGAGCATCAGCACCAGCTCGCTGTGCAGGGGTCCCGGCTCGACCGGCTGGCCCTGGTGCCGGATCGCGCCGACCGGCTCGTAGCCCACGCCCTCGGGGCAGCTGCAGCCCGATGCCGTCATGACCCGCTCGATCGCCATCTCGGAGCGCGTCAGCGTGCCGGTCTTGTCGGTGCAGATCACCGACGCCGAGCCCAGCGTCTCGACCGATGACAGCTTCTTGACGATGGCTCGCAGCCCCGCCATGCGCTGGACGCCGAGCGCCAGCACCAGCGACAGGATGGCCGGCAGGCCCTCGGGCACGGCCGCCACCGCGAGCGAAACGCCCAGCAGCAGCACGGCCTCGACCTCGGCCAGGGTGCGGACCTCGGTCAGCCACAGCACCATGAGCACGACGACGATGGCGATCAGCAGCACGGCGCGGCCCAGCATGCGGCCGATCTGGCGCACCTCCTTCTGCAGGGGAGTGGCGGCTTCCGGGGTGTTGGCGAGCAGGTGCGCGATGCGGCCCATCTCGGTTCCCATGCCGGTGGCGGTGACCAGCGCCAGGCCGGTGCCCTGGACCACGGCCGTGCCCTTGAACACCATGTTGCAGCGTTCGGCCAGCGGTGCATCGGCAGGCAGCGCTGCGACATCCTTGGACACCGCCTCGCTCTCGCCCGTCAGCGAAGCTTCCTGCAACCGCAGCGCACTGGCCTGCAGCAGGCGGGCATCGGCGCCGACCTGGTCACCCTCGGACAGCAGCAGCAGGTCGCCGCAGACCAGTTCGGCGCAGGGCACTCGCTGCTTGATGCCATCACGCAGGATCTCGGATGTGACGGCAGTCAGGCGGGCCAGCGCCGCAGCGGCACGCTGCGACCTCGCCTCCTGCAGGAAACCGAGCAGCGCGTTGAGCCATACGATGACGAGGATGACGACCGCATCGACCGGCCAGCCCGTCGCCCCTTCGAGCCACCAGACCGTCAGCGTGATGACGACCGCCGCGAGCAGCAGATAGACCAGCGGGTCCTGGAACTGCGCCAGCAGCCGGCGCCAGGCCGACGGCGGCGGCGCGCTGCGCAACTCGTTGGGACCGTCGCGTCGCAGGCGATCGCGGGCTTCCCCTGCGGCGAGGCCCTGGCCCAGGCTCACGCCCGAGCGCAGCAGCAGGGCCTGCGCGTCCTCGCTCCAGGGTACGTCATGGCCATCGCTGGGCTGCGGCATCCGGTCCTCCTTTAGGCTGGCCGGTCTGTGGTGCCGGCTTGCTAGCCTATTCTGCCCCGAGGCGGCGCGCCTGGTGAAGGCGCCTCAGCGCATGACAGGCTAGCGCAGCCAGTTGACGGCGCAGCATTGCCTCGAGTCAAGGCGAGGGGCTGGGCCTGCTGGCATTGACGATCGCCACCAGCGACAGCATCACCGGCACCTCGACCAGCACGCCGACCACGGTCGCCAGCGCCGCGCCCGAATTCAGGCCGAACAGCGAGATCGCCACCGCGACCGCGAGCTCGAAGAAGTTCGAGGTGCCGATCAGGCAGGCCGGCCCCGCCACATCGTGTGGAAGCTTGAGCAGCCTGGCGCCCCACCAGCCGATGAAGAAGATTCCGTAGCTCTGCAGCACCAGCGGCACCGCGATCAGAGCGATCACGCCCGGCTGCTCGACGATGGTGGTGGCCTGGAAACCGAACAGCAGCACCACGGTGGCGATGAGGCCGACGATGGACCAGGGCTTGAGCCGGGCCGTGAAGTCGGCGACTGCGTGCGTCGAGCGCTTTTGCAGCGCATGGCGCGTGCCCATGCCGGCGGCCAGCGGAAGCACCACATACAGCACCGTCGAAAGCACCAAGGTCTCCCAGGGCACGGTCACGTCGGTGACGCCGAGCAGGAAGGCCGCGATCGGCGCGAAGGCCACTACCATGACCAGGTCGTTGACCGAGACCTGCACCAGTGTGTAGTTGGCGTCGCCCTTGACCAGCTGGCTCCAGACGAAGACCATCGCGGTGCAAGGCGCGACGCCGAGCAGGATCATGCCGGCGATGTATTCGCTCGCCGACTGCGGATCGACCCAGGGCGCGAACAGGTGCTGGAAGAACAGCACGCCGAGCGCCGCCATCGTGAAGGGCTTGATCAGCCAGTTGACCACCAGCGTCAGCAGCAGGCCCTGCGGCTTCCTGCCGACGTCGCGCACCGCATGCCAGTCGATCTGGATCATCATCGGATAGATCATGACCCAGATGAAGACGGCAACGACCAGGTTGACTTGGGCGAATTCCAGCGCGGCGACCGCCTGGAACAGGCCCGGCAAGGTCAGCCCGAGCACGACGCCAAAGACTATGCCCAGCGCGACCCAGACGGTCAGGAAGCGTTCAAACAGTCCCATGGCAAAACCCTTTCAGCAGGCGCTGCAGCACAAGGAAGTGGGCTGGGTCAGGCAGGGCTCGCCGCCGCAGCAGTTGGCGGTCAGGAAGCCCAGCAGCGCGTTCATGGCGTCGACCTGCGCGCGGTAGATGAGGTGGCGGCCCTCGCGCTGCTGGCTCACCAGGCCGGCGTTGAGCAGCTCCTTCATGTGGAAGGAAATCGAGGTCGGCGCGATGCCCAGTTCCTCGCCCATGCGGGACGGCGTCGCTCCCTCGTGCCCCGCCACCACCAGCAGGCGGAACAGACGCAGGCGCGACTCCTGCGCCAGCGAGCCCAGCGCCTTGACCACTTCGGCGTCGTTCATGCGGACACTCCTTGCTGCTGGGCGCGCACCGTCGGCAGGCCCAGAGTCACCAACCAGCAGAGGATCAGCATCACCGCCGAGCCGACCAGCGCATACAGCAGGCCGCCCCACTGGTAGAGCAGGCCCGACAGCAGCGTGCCGATGAAGCGGCCCAGCGCGTTGGCGGCGTAGTAGAAGCCGACATCCTCGGCGGCCTTCTCGCTGCCGGCATAGGCCAGGATCAGGTAGGAATGCACCGAGGAATTGATAGCGAAGGCGAAGCCGAACAGGCCCAGGCCACCGACCACGATCCACTCCAGGTTCGGCAGATCGAGCGCGACCGCGGCCGCGAGACCGATAGTCACCAGCGCCAGCAAGGCCGACCACAGGCGCGCGGCCGGCACCTCGCGGCTCAGGCCGTCGGCGCTGCGTCTGACGAGCTGGGGCGCGGCCGCCTGCACCAGGCCGTAGCCTATGGTCCAGGCCGCCAGGAAGGTGCCGACCATGGTGAAGTTCCAGCCGACCGAATACAGGAAGACCGGCAGGCCGACCACGAACCAGACATCGCGGGCGCCGAACAGCACCACGCGCGCGGCAGCCAGCGCATTGATGCCGGCGTTCTTGGCGAACAGCTCCTTGGCACTCTTGGACGCCTTGCTCTTGCCCATCATGGTCGGCAGCGAGGTCGTGACGCCCAGCAGCACCAGCGCGAGAAGGCCGGCCATCGCCCACAGCGAGGCCTGGAAGCCCAGCGTCTGCAGCAGCAGGCCGCCGAGGAAGAAGCCCAGACCCTTCATCGCGTTCTTGCTGCCGGTGAACCAGGCCACCCACTTGAACAGTTGGCCAGCGCCCTGCTCCCTGGCCTGCGCCTGCGTGACCTTGATCGCCGACTTGGCTGAGGTCTTGGTCAGGTCCTTGGCCACGCCGCAGATGCCCTGCGATGCCACCACCCAGGCCACCGACATGGCAGCGGTCCAGCCCGGATCCAGCAGCGACAGCAGCGTGAAACCGGTGATCTGCGTCACCAGGCCCAACGTCAGCATGCGGGTGATGCCATAGCGCGTCGCCAGCCAGCCGCCGATCAGGTTCGCCAGGATCCCAGCCGCCTCGTAGAGCAGGAACAGGAAGGCCAGCGTGACGGATGAATAGCCCAGCCGATAGAAGTGCAGCAGCACCAGCATCCGCAGTGCGCCGTCGGTCAGCGTAAAGCCCCAGTAGGCGGCCGTGACGATGGCGTAGTGACGCGCGGCGCTCATGATCAGATGCCGACCTGTTCCATGTGGCAGGCCAGGTCGACCATGCGGCAGGCGTAGCCCATCTCGTTGTCGTACCAGGCGTAGACCTTGAGCAGGGTACCGTCGGTCACCATGGTGGACAAAGCATCGACGATGGAGCTGCGCGTGTCGCGCGCATAGTCGGCGCTGACCAGCGGCTTGACCTCGTAGCCCAGGATGCCGGCGAGCTCGCCTTCGGCGGCGGACTTGAACAGAGCGTTGACCTCCTCGACGCTGGTCTCGCGCTGGAGCTCGAACACGCAGTCGGTCAGCGAGGCGTTGAGCACGGGCGCGCGCACCGCGTGGCCGTTGAGCTTGCCCTTGAGCTCGGGGTAGATCAGCGCGATCGCGGTCGCGCTGCCGGTCGTCGTCGGCGCCAGGCTCATCATCGCGCTGCGGGCGCGGCGCAGGTCCTTGTGCGGAGCGTCGACCACCAGGTTGGTGTTGGTCGGGTCGTGGATGGTGGTGATCTGGCCGTGCCTGATGCCGAGGTTCTCGTGGATGACCTTGACCACCGGCGCCAGGCAGTTGGTGGTGCAGGAAGCCGCCGTGACGATGCGGTCCCGATCCGGGTCGTACAGGTGCTCGTTGATGCCGACCACGATGTTGAGCACGCCGCCGGTCTTGACCGGGGCCGCGACGATCACGCGCTTGGCGCCGCGATCCAGGTGGCCCTGGATCGTCTCGGGCGTCAGGAACTTGCCGGTGCATTCGAGCACGACCTCGACGCCGAGCTCGCCCCAGGGAATGTCGGCCGGACTGGCGTGGCTGCTGAAGGACAGCTTGCGCTCGCCGATGCGGACGGCGTCATCGCCCTCGGCCTCGATGTCGGCGCGCCAGCGGCCCTGCACCGTGTCGAAGGCCAGCAGGTGGGCCGTGGCGGCGGCGCCGCCTTTCAGCTCGTTGAGGTGAACGACCTCGAGCCGGTTGCCGGCGCGTGGATCGTCGGACTGGCGCTCGGCCGCGCCGAAGGCGGCGCGCAGCGCCAGACGGCCGATGCGGCCCATGCCATTGATGCCTACTTTCATGTCCTGAACTCCTGGATCAGCTGCAATCATTCGAATATTGTTGAATGATTGTATAAATATGTGACACCGACATGACAGGTCGGCAACGCAGCTGAGGCTGGCGGCGGCTTACGCAGCCGGACTGGCTGACTGCCCGCCGCGCCAGCGCTGCCAGCCGCGCGCGCGCAGCTCGCAGGCCGGGCAGCTGCCGCAGCCCCAGCCCCAGACATGGCGGTGATCGCGGTCGCCCAGGTAGCAGGTCTGGCTGTGCTCGACGATCAGGTCGACCAGCGCCTGCCCGCCCGCCGGCACGCCCGCGTCATCGCCGAGCTGCCCGGCCAGCGCCCAGGTCTGCGCCTTGTCCAGCCACATCAGCGGCGTCTCGATCAGCAGGCGCCGGTCCATGCCGAGCGAGAGCGCGACCTGCAGCGCCTTCATCGTGTCGTCGCGGCAGTCCGGGTAGCCCGAGAAGTCGGTCTCACAGACGCCGGTCACGATCACCTGCAGGCCACGGCGATACGCCAGCGCGGCGGCCAGCGTCAGGAAGACCAGGTTGCGCCCCGGCACGAAGGTGTTGGGCAGGCCGCCCTCCTCCATCCGGAACGCCATGTCGCGCGTCAGCGAGGTCTCGCTGACCTGGCCCAGCACGCCGACGTCGAGCACATGGTCGTCGCCGAGCTTCTGCGCCCAGGCCGGGAAAAGGCGCCGCAGCTCGGACAGCACGGTCAGGCGGGCATCCATCTCGACCAGGTGGCGCTGGCCGTAGGCAAAGCCTATGGTTTCGACGCGCTGGTAGCGCTGCAGGGCATGGGCCAGGCAGGTGGTGGAATCCTGCCCGCCCGAGAACAGGACGAGTGCGGTGGTGTGCATGGGCGCTATGGTAAGCCCGTAAGCCCGCTACGCCCCGCCCAGAAAATGCTCAGCGGCCAAACAGCGGCCCCAGCGCCGCTGCGCGAGCCTCCCAGGCCGAGCGAAGACGCCGCGCCAGCTGCCAGGCCGACCAGCCGCGCCGCGCCCAGCGTAGCAAGCCGCGCGGACGGCGCAGGGCCAGCAGGAACACTGCAGCGGCAGGAACGAGAGGATGGTCGCGCAGCCAGACTCCCGCAGCCCAGGCCTGGTCTGCGCCGCGCAAGGCCGGAGCCAGGCCCAGGGCATGCGCCTGCAGGCGGGCGCGCAGGTCGGATGACTGCCGCAGCAGCTCCTGACGGCGGATCCAGAGACGCTGCTGGCGCGGGTTCATGACTCAGGGCGAGAGGCGCTCGCCGTCCTGCCTGAGCTCGTCCAGGCTGGCCTCGAACCAGCGCTGGCTGGCCTGCCAGCGGCTGCGCAGCATCAGCAGCGCGATGCCGCCCAGCGTCAGGAACAGCGTGGCGAAGATGGCCAGTGCGAGCACGCGGTGACTGTCCCACAGCAGCACCGTGAGCAGCACCGCGAGAAAGCCCAGGCCGAGCCCGAGCAGGATGACCGCCGCCAGGGCAGCCACCAGCAGCTCGACGATGGCGAAGGCATGCTCGCGCGCCTCGACCGACAGCAGCTCGAGGCGCACGCGCAGCAGCTGCACGCCGTCGTGCAGCCAGCC
>JBDLTM010000059.1:0-10502 GCA_039805805.1 Pseudomonadota bacterium
AAGGGCCACCCGGGCGCGCAGATCCGCGACAACGCCTTGAGCAAGGCGCGCTTCGAGTTCCGCTGGGACGACCAGTTCAACCTTGGCCTCGACCCCGACAAGGCGCGCGAGTTCCACGACGAGACCCTGCCCAAGGAATCGGCCAAGGTGGCGCATTTCTGCTCGATGTGCGGGCCGCATTTCTGCTCGATGAAGATCACGCAGGACGTGCGCGACTTCGCCGCCAGGCAGGGGCTGAGCGAGGGCGAGGCGCTGCAGAAGGGCATGGAAGTCAAGGCAGTCGAGTTCGTCAGGAAGGGCACCGAGCTCTACCGGCAGGTCTGAGCGACGTCAGGCTGAGGCAAGAAAACGGGGCAGCGTGGCGCCCCGTTTTTGCGATTCTGTCAAAATAGCGCCCATTTGCCCGAATTCTCCTGACACGACCATGTTCCGCACCCTGCTCAAATCCAAGATCCACCGCGTCAAGACCACGCACGCCGAGCTGCACTACGAAGGCTCCTGCGCGATCGACGAAGACCTGCTCGACGCTTCGGGCATCGTCGAGAACGAACAGATCCACATCTGGAACATCGACAACGGCGAGCGCTTCGTGACCTACGCGATCAAGGGCCAGCGCGGCACCGGCATGATCTCGGTCAACGGCTCGGCGGCGCGCCGCGTCGCGGTCGGCGACCTGCTGATCATCGCGGCCTTCGCCCAGGTGCACGAGGACCATCTGGCTGGCCACAAGCCCAAGCTGGTGTTCGTCAACGACCAGAACCAGCAGGTCGAGCTGCGCGACAAGGTCGCCACGCAGATGATGTAAGCCGGTCGCCTGCCCTGATTCGGCAGGCCCCGACGCACGAAAGGCCCCACAGGGGCCTTTCGTGTTTCTGGCAAGCGGGGCTTGACCTGCCTGAGGCGCGCTCAGGCAGCGGAGGCAGGCGCGAGCCGCGCGGGTATCCAGCCGCGCAGGCTGTTGATGAAGGCCAGGCCGGTGGCGCGCTGCAGGTCATCGACGCGGAGCACCGCTTCGCGCACCCTGCCCTCGCGCAGCGCGACCTCGCGGCCCACGCCGTCGAGCAGGCCGCAGAACAGCGCTGGCGTGAGCCACTCGCCGTCGAGCTGCAGCGCGATGTTGCCGCGCGTGCATTCGGTCAGCTCTCCGCGCTCGTTCCAGAGGATGGCGTCGAACAAGCCCGGCTGAGTCGGCGCCACCGCGTCGTAGTGCGCGCGGCGCGTGGTCTTGTAGCGCACGAACTCGCTGTACGCCGCCTCGAAGGGCTGCGCTGCCAGCGCCAGCGTGACCTCGGCCGGGCTGGCCTCCATCGCGAAGGCCTGCACCTGTGTCCTGCCCTGCGCGTCGAGCAGCACGCGCACGCGCCACAGGCCCTGCGGGTGGCTCTGTTCCAGCTCGGCGAGGCTCGCGCGCAGCGCGGACTCGTCGAACGGGTAGCCGAAATGGCGCGCGGCGCGCTCCAGCCGCGCCAGATGCTCCGCCAGGTTGCGCAGCACGCCGTCGGCCAGCGCCAGCGTCTCGAGCAGGTCGAAGGGTTCGCTCGCTCGGTCCAGGAAGGCGCGCTTGTTCCGCCATTCCTGCCATTCGCCCTCGACCGAGGCGCCGGAGGTGATGCCGCTGCCGATGCCGCAGCTCAATCGATTGCCCTGGGCCGTGACGGTGCGGATCGCGACGTTGAACGTGGCGTGGCCGCCCGGGCGCACGACGCCGATCGCGCCGCAATAGGCGCCGCGCGGCCCCGGCTCGAGCTCGTGGATCAGCCGCATGGCCTGGACCTTGGGCGCGCCTGTGATCGAGCCGCAGGGAAACAGCGCGGCGAAGACGTCGGCCAGCGTGGTGCCCGGGCGACTTTCGGCCGTCACGTCGGAGGTCATCTGCCAGACGGTCGGCAAGGCCTGCAGCGCGAACAGCTCGGGCACCTTGACCGAGAACGGCTGCGCCACCCGCGAGAGGTCGTTGCGGATCAAGTCGACGATCATCACGTTCTCGGCGCGCTCCTTGAGGCTGGCGCGCAGCGCGTCGGCGTTCGCCTGGTCAGCCTCGGGCGTGGCGCCGCGCGCAGCGGTGCCTTTCATCGGGCGGACCAGCAGGCGCGATCCGTCCCAGTCGAAGAACAGCTCGGGCGAGACCGACAGCAGCTGGCATTCGCCCGCGTCGATGAAGGCCGAATAGCCGCCCGGCTGGGCTCTGCGCAGCGCCGCGTACAGCGCCAGCGCGCTGCCCTGCAGCAGCTCGCCGTTCAGCTGCGCCGTGTGGTTGATCTGGTAGCAGTCGCCGGCGGCGATCGCGGCCTGGATGGCCTCGATGTCGCGCCGGAAGGCCAGCCTCTCAGGCCCCCTGCCCCAGCTGGCCTTGGCTGGCGGCTGCGCCGCCTCGGCCGCGCCTTGCGGCAATGCTTCACCCCGCGGCCAGGGCAGCGCCTGATCGAAGACCGCGAACCAGGCCAGCGGGCCGTCGGCCGAGTGCACTGCCAGCGCCGAATCGAATGCCGGCGCGGCCTCGTAGGCCAGGTAGCCCACGCACCAGCGCCCGGCGGCGGACTCGGCCTGCACCTGCTCGAGCAGCGGCAGCACTTGCGACGGCGAATCGGCGCGTAGCACGCGCCAGGGCGTGCCGAAGGCGCAGCGCAGGCGTTCGCCCGTGCCGGCTTGCGGTTGCGCGAAGTCGATCAGCGCGGTGACGGCAGCCGCCGTCATGCCGCGCCGATGTTGGGCACCAGCGCGCCGGCGTCCTGGCCGGCCTTGTGCGCGGCGGTGAAGGCCAGCATGCGGTCGATCGGCTGGCGCGCGCGCGGGATCAGCCCGGGGTCGACATGGATCTCGTTCAGGCCGGTCTCGAGAACGCGCGCGACGCCGGCCAGGCTGTTCATCGCCATCCAGGGGCAGTGCGCGCAGCTCTTGCAGGTCGCGCTGTTGCCGGCGGTCGGCGCCTCGATGAAGGTCTTGCCCGGGTTCAGCGTGCGCAGCTTGTGCATCATGCCGTTGTCGGTCGCGACGATGAATTCCTTCGCATCCATGGTCTTGGCGGCATTCAGGATCGCCGAGGTCGAGCCGACCGCGTCAGCCAGCGCGACCACCTCGGCCGGGCTCTCGGGGTGGACCAGCACCTTGGCGCCCGGATGCTGCTGGATCAGCTCCTGCAGCTCGAAGGCCTTGAACTCATCGTGCACGATGCACGAGCCCTGCCACATCAGCATGTCGGCGCCGGTCTCGCGCTGGATGTAGCCGCCCAGGTGCTTGTCAGGGCCCCAGAGGATCTGGTGGCCCTTGTCCTTTAGCGCGCTGACGATCTCGAGCGCGCAGCTCGAGGTCACCAGCCAGTCGGAGCGGGCCTTGACCGCCGCGCTGGTGTTGGCGTAGACGACCACGGTGCGATCCGGGTGCTGGTCGCAGAAGGCGGCGAAGTCGTTCTCGGGGCAGCCGAGGTCGAGCGAGCAGTTCGCGTCGAGGTCGGGCATCAGGATGGTCTTCTCGGGCGAGAGGATCTTGGCCGTCTCGCCCATGAAGCGCACGCCCGAGACCACCAGCGTCTGCGCCGCGTGGTCGCGGCCGAAGCGCGCCATCTCCAGGCTGTCGCTGACGATGCCGCCAGTCTCCTCGGCCAGGTCCTGCAGGTCCGGGTGCACGTAGTAGTGCGACACCATGACCGCGTTCTTTTCCTTCAGCAGGCGGCGGATCCTGTCCTTGAGCTCGGCGCGCTGCTGCTGGCTCGGCTCCTCGGGCACGCGCGCCCAGGCATGCCGCGTCGTGCACGCGGGCTGCTCGTAATCCACCTCGATGACCTTGTCCATCTCGTCTTGCTTTCGAATAAATCCGTTCGAGCCGGCCGCACTGGGCCGGTGCTGAGGCACCCGTCGCGCTCGGCGCACGCAGGCAAGGGCGTTATTGTCCCGCATCGGCGGCTTTCCTGCGCTGGACGGCACCAGCCGTCAGGCAGTCTGCATGCCAGATCGAATAGACTTTCGCCTCGGGCATGTATCCGCCCGCGCGAGTCCGTCCATGAGCGAAAACCACGTCAGCACCCCCTACGGCACCCTGCCCGCCGCCTCCCCACTGCCCCAGCGCAAGCCGGTCAGCCTGCCGCGCCTTCACGAGATGCGAGAGCGCGGCGAGAAGATCACCATGCTGACGGCCTACGACGCGACCTTTGCCGCCACCGCCGACAACGCCGGCGTCGAGACGCTGCTGGTCGGCGACTCGCTCGGCATGGTCTGCCAGGGCCTCTCCAGCACCGTCGGCGTCACGCTCGAGACCATGTGCTACCACACCGAGAGCGTCACCCGCGGCCTGCGCCGCGTCCAGGGCACGGCATGGGTCGTGGCCGACCTGCCCTTCGGCAGCTACCACGAATCGAAGGAACAGGCGATCCGCAGCGCCTCGGCGCTGATGCACGCCGGCGCGCACATGATCAAGCTCGAAGGCGGAGGCTGGACCACCGAGACGGTGGCCTTCCTGGTCGAGCGCGGCATCCCGGTCTGCGCCCACCTCGGCCTGACGCCCCAGACCGTGCATGCGCTCGGCGGCTACCGCGTGCAGGGCCGCAGCGGCAGCGACGCCCAGCGGCTCAAGACCGAAGCCGGCGCGCTGCAGGACGCGGGCGCCAGCATGCTGGTGCTCGAGATGGTGCCGGCCACGCTCGCCGCCGAGCTCACCGACGAGCTGCAGCGCTGCCACACGATCGGAATCGGCTCGGGCAACGGCACCGCCGGTCAGGTGCTGGTGCTGCACGACATGCTCGGCATGGGACTGGGCAAGACGCCCAAGTTCGTGCGCAACTTCATGGCCGGCAACGACAGCGTGCGCGCGGCCATGGCCGACTATGTCGCCGCCGTCAAGGACGGCAGCTTCCCCGACAACGCGCTGCACGCCTGGTAAGGCCGCCAGCCCTGTAGAACACCCCTCCCATGCAAGTCATACACACCATCGCCGAGCTGCGCCAGGCGCTCGCCCGCTTCGACAGCCCCGCCTTCGTGCCGACCATGGGCAATCTGCACGACGGCCACCTGACGCTGGTCCGCCACGCCAGGACGCTGGGAGACGTCACGGTCGCCAGCATCTTCGTCAACCGGCTGCAGTTCCTGCCGCACGAGGACTTCGACAGCTATCCACGCACGCACGAGGCCGACTGCGCCAAGCTCGAGGCCAACGGCTGCGACATCGTCTTCGCGCCTTCCGAGAAGGAGCTCTACCCGCAGCCGCAGACCTTCAAGGTCCACGCACCGGCAGCGCTGGGCGACATCCTCGAGGGCCATTTCCGTCCCGGCTTCTTCACCGGCGTCTCGACCGTGGTGATGAAGCTGTTCCAGATCGTGTTCAGCCAGGCCAAAGGCGAGCGCCACGCGGTGTTCGGCAAGAAGGATTACCAGCAGCTGATGGTGATCCGCCAGCTGGTGCAGCAGTTCGCGCTGCCGGTGAGCGTACACGGCGTCGACACCGAGCGCGCCGCCAGCGGCCTGGCCCTGAGCTCGCGCAACGGCTACCTGTCGGACGCCGAGCGCGTCGAGGCGATGCAGCTGTCGCTCGCACTCAAGACCCTGATCGCCTCGGTGCTCGGAGGCGAGCACAACCTGGCCGCGCTCGAGCAGCACGCGATGCAGGCGCTGGCTGCGCGCGGCTGGCAGCCCGACTACCTGACGGTGCGCCGCCGCGCCGACCTGCAGCCGCCACAGGGCCACGAGTTCCAGCCCGGCGAGCTGGTCGCGCTGGGCGCGGCGCGCCTGGGCACGACCCGCCTGATCGACAACATCGAGTTCTGATGCCTGCCGAGCCCGCTGAGCGGGCACGGCAAAAGCAAAGGCCTGCATGCAGCAGGCCTTTGCTTTTCCATCGGGCGGCCAACGGGAGGCTTCAGTGCATCTCGGCGACCGGATCGCGCCCCATCAGGGCGGCGACCGCCTGATCGGGCCTGAGCCGGCCCTCGAGCAGGTCGACCACGGCGGCGGTGATCGGCATCTCGATGCCGAGCTGCTCGGCGCGCTGCGCGACCGTGCGCGCGCTGTAGACGCCCTCGGCGACATGTCCGAGCGAGTCGACCGCCTGCTGCAGGCTCAAGCCTCGGGCCAGCAGCAGGCCGACCTGGCGGTTGCGGCTGAGGTCGCCGGTGGCGGTCAGCACCAGGTCGCCCAGTCCGCTCAGTCCCATGAAGGTCTCGGCCTTGGCGCCCAGCGCCAGCCCCAGCCGCGCCATTTCGGCCAGGCCGCGCGTGATCAGCGCGGCGCGCGCGTTCAGCCCCAAGTCAAGGCCGTCGCACAGGCCGGTGGCGATCGCCATCACGTTCTTGACTGCGCCGCCGACCTCGACGCCGACGACATCGTCGTTGGCGTAGACGCGCAGGCTGGGGCCGTGGAAGACCTGCACCAGGCGTTCGCGCAGCAGGGCGCTGTCGCTGGCGGCGACCAGCGCGGTCGGCCTGCCGGCGGCGACCTCCCTGGCAAAGCTCGGGCCGCTGAGCACGCCGACCTGTAGGCCGGGCGCGACCTCGGCGCAGATCTCGTGCCCGAGCAGGCCCGGCGCCCCGTCGCAGGCGCGCTCGAAGCCCTTGCAGAGCCAGACCAGGGGTGCGGCGCCCTCTCGCAACAGCGTCAGCATCGCGCGCAGGGCTGCCATAGGGGTGGCGACGACGATCAGGTCCTCGGCCGCGAGCAGCGCCGGCAGGTCCTGCGGCTCGGCCTGGAGCACCTGCAGCGACGGCGGGAACGGCGCATCGGGCAGGTAGCGGGCGTTTTCGCGTCGCTGACGCATGTCGGCAGCCTGCCCGGGATTGCGCGCCCACAGGCGGACCCGATGCGCGCCGCCGTTGGCGGCGGCAGCGATCGCCAGCGCCGTCCCCCAGGCGCCGGCGCCCAGCACGGTGATCTTCATGCAGGCGACCTCGATTCAGTGATCAGTCAGGCCGTCGCGCCAGCCTCGGCATGAGCCTGGGCCTGCTGCTGCTCGTACATCGCCTGGAAGTTGATCTCCGACAGGTGCACCGGCGGAAAGCCGGCGCGCGTGATCACGTCGGCGATATTGCCGCGCAGGTAGGGGTAGACGATCTGGGGGCAGGCGATGCCCATGATCGGGCCCATCTGGTCATCGGGCAGGTTGCGGATCTCGAAGATGCCGGCCTGCTTGACTTCGGCCAGGAACACGGTCTTGTCCTGGATCTTGGTCTGCACGGTCGCCGTCACGCTGACCTCGAAGATGCCGTCCGCCACCTGCTCGGCGCCGACGCCGAGCTGGATGTCGACCGAGGGCTGCTCCTGCACCAGCAGGATGGCGGGCGAATTGGGCTGCTCCAGCGAAGCCTCCTTCATGTAGACGCGCTGGATCTGGAACACGGGAACCTGTTGCTCGGACATTGCTGCTTTCGTTGTCGGGTCAAGAAAAAGCCCGCTGCCGGCGCATTGCCGCAGCGGGCCGATCACATGCCATTATGTCAGCAAGGCGTGGCGCTTCCGGGCACGCTCGCTGGAAGCAGGCTTCAGGCCGCGAGCAGTGGCTGCAGGCCGCCGCGCGCATCGAGCGCATGCAGGTCGTCGCAGCCGCCGACATGGCGGCCATCGATGAAGATCTGCGGCACGCTGGTGCGGCCGACGAGCTCGGCCATCGCAGCGCGCAGATCGGGATTGCCGTCGACGCGGATCTCCTCCCAGTCGCTCACGCCGCGCGCGCGCAGCAGCGCCTTGGCGCGGTGGCAATAGGGGCAGTAGTCGCTGCTGTAGAGCTTGACATGGGCCATCTGCAAAACTCCTTCAGGATTTCTCGACCGGCAGGTTGGCGGCTCGCCAGGCATTCATGCCGCCCTCGAGCACTGCAGCCTTTTCGTAGCCCAGCTTCCTGGCGATGCCGGCCGCGCGGCTGGCGCGCGAGCCACGCGCACAGACCAGGATCAGCGGCAGCGCCTTGTTCTTGACCGAGCCCGGCAGCTCGGACTCGAGCCGGTCGAGCGGAATGTTGCGCGCGCCGACCACATGGCCGGCAGAGAACTCGGCCTGGCTGCAGACATCGACCACCACCGCCTTCTCGCGGTTGATCATCTGCACCGCTGCGTCGGGCTTGAGCGCGCCAGCCAGGGAGCCACCCGTGATCCGGGGCCACAGCAGGATGCCGCCCGAAACCAGGGCAGCGAGAATCAGTAACCAGTTATCTATCAGGAACGTCACGATCAGCCTTTCGCTAGAGAGGCCGTATTCTAAAATGACGTCTTTATCCCCGTTCTGCAAACAGCCATGTACAAACTCGTCCTGATCCGCCACGGCGAATCCACCTGGAACCTGGAAAACCGCTTCACCGGCTGGACCGACGTCGACCTGACCCCGACTGGCGTGTCGCAGGCCATGTCGGCCGGCAAGCTGCTCAAGGCCGAAGGCTGGGACTTCGACCTCTGCTACACCTCGGTGCTCAAGCGCGCGATCCACACCCTCTGGTACTGCCTGGACGAGATGGACCGCACCTGGCTGCCGGTAGTCAAGGACTACCGCCTCAACGAGCGCCACTACGGCGGCCTGCAGGGCCTCAACAAGGCCGACATGGCCAAGCAGTACGGCGACGAGCAGGTGCTGATCTGGCGCCGCAGCTACGACACTCCGCCGCCGGCGCTCGAGGCAGACGATCCGCGCGGCCAGCGCCAGGATCGCCGCTACGCCGGCCTGGCGCCCGAGCAGATTCCGCTGACCGAATGCCTCAAGGACACCGTCGCGCGCGTCGTGCCTTACTGGGAAGAGTCCATCGCACCGAGCATCAGGTCGGGCCAGCGCGTGCTGATCGCCGCGCATGGCAACTCGATCCGCGCGCTGATCAAGCACCTCGACGGCATCTCGGACGCCGACATCGTCAACCTCAACATCCCCAACGGCATCCCGCTGGTGTACGAGTTCGACGACGACATGAAGCCGCTGCGCCGCTACTACCTGGGCGACGCCGAGGCCGCCGCCGCTGCCGCGGCAGCCGTGGCCAGCCAGGGCAAGGCCTGATCCGATCGTGGATTTGACTCGCGCCGGACCGCGTCCGGCGCGTGCAAGCGTTATATTGCTCAGGCGGCACACGAGAGGCCGACAGAAGGATCGTCAGATGGGTCAGAAACTCAGGATCGCGGGATGGGTCGCGATCGGCGCGGTGGCCGGCGCATTGACCACGGTACAGCTGCAGGCAGTCGCGCGGGGTTCGCTTGCGCCGTTGCCGCTGGAGGAGCTGCAGCAGTTCGCTGCCGTCTTCGGCATGGTCAAGAGCGACTATGTCGAGCCGGTCGATGAAAAGAAGCTCATCACCGACGCGATCTCGGGCATGGTCTCCAGCCTGGACCCGCACTCGCAGTACTTCGACAAGAAGTCGTTCAAGGAATTCCGCGAAGGCACCTCGGGCCGCTTCGTCGGCGTCGGCATCGAGATCACGATGGAGGACGGCCTGGTCAAGGTCGTCTCCCCGATCGAGGGCTCGCCCGCCCATCGGGCCGGCCTCAAGACCAATAACCTGATCACCAAGATCGACGACACGCCGGTCAAGGGCCTGACGATCAACGACGCGGTCAAGCGCATGCGCGGCGAGCCCAACACCAAGGTGCTGCTGACCGTCTTCCGCAAGGACGAGAACCGCAGCTTCCCGGTCACCATCGTGCGCGAGGAGATCAAGACCCAGAGCGTCAAGGTCAAGCTGATCGAGCCAGGCTATGGCTGGGTACGCGTGTCGCAGTTCCAGGAGCGCACGGTCGAGGACTTCGCGCGCAAGGTGGAGCAGCTCTACAAGGAGAATCCGGGGCTCAAGGGCCTGGTGCTCGACCTGCGCAACGATCCCGGCGGCCTGCTCGATGCCGCGGTCGCGATCTCGACCGCCTTCCTGCCTTCAGGCGTCACCGTGGTCACCACCAACGGCCAGCTCGAGGAAAGCAAGTCGATCTTCAAGGCCTCGCCCGAGTACTACCTGCGCCGCGGCAGCGAAGACCCGATCCGCCGCCTGCACGAGTCCACCAAGGGCGCGCTGCGCAAGCTGCCGCTGGTGGTGCTGGTCAACGAAGGCTCGGCGTCGGCCAGCGAGATCGTCGCGGGCGCGCTGCAGGACCACCAGCGCGCCAAGATCATGGGCAACCAGACCTTCGGCAAGGGCTCGGTGCAGACGGTGCGCCCGCTCGGCCCGGACACCGGACTCAAGATCACGACCGCCCGCTACTACACGCCCAGCGGCCGCTCGATCCAGGCCAAGGGCATAGTGCCCGACATCTGGGTCGACGAGACCGCCGAGGGCAACCTGTTCTCCGCGCTGCGCACGCGCGAGGCCGACCTCGAGAAGCACCTGGGCAACGGCCAGGACGATGCCAGGCAGCCAAGCGAGGCCGAGAAGGAAGCCGAGCGCCAGCGCGAGCAGGAACGCGAGGCCGCGCGCCTGCGCCTCGAGGAAGAGACCAAGAAAAACCCGGGCGGCCGCATCCTGCCCGAGTTCGGCTCGGAGAAGGACTTCCCGCTGCAGCAGGCGCTCAACCAGCTCAAGGGCAAGCCGGTGCAGACCAGCAAGACGCTGAGCGAGCGCGAACC
>JBDLTM010000060.1:0-10500 GCA_039805805.1 Pseudomonadota bacterium
CGCCGCCGAACTTGGCAGCCAGCACGGTGGTGATGGCAGCGGTCAGGGTGGTCTTGCCGTGGTCAACGTGACCGATGGTGCCGACGTTGACGTGCGGCTTGGTCCGTTCGAATTTCTCTTTTGCCATTGCTCAGCTCCGAATTTGGAAAATGACTAAACTACAACGCACCGAAATGATGGTGCCCATGGGCAGGATCGAACTGCCGACCTCTCCCTTACCAAGGGAGTGCTCTACCACTGAGCCACATGGGCAATGCAATCCGAAGACCGCAGAATCACTTCATTGAAACCGAAGGCACCATTGGAGCGGGAGACGGGAATCGAACCCGCGTCATCAGCTTGGAAGGCTGGGGTTCTACCATTGAACTACTCCCGCATCTCGGTGACTGCACTCATGCGCAATCATCGGTCAACAAGCATTTGGTGGAGGAGGCTGGATTCGAACCAGCGTAGGCGTAAGCCAACAGATTTACAGTCTGCCCCCTTTAGCCACTCGGGCACCCCTCCGTCAAGACCTGTATTATGCACAAGTTTCGACGCTTCTTACAACCAGTCCATTTTTTTTCGGGATTTTTTTTCGAGCCAGCGCTGCACCTGTCCGAAGTGTCCGCAACCGATGAACGGGACCGGCGGCCGCCGCGCCGACAGCGGCGAGGGATGGTTGGCCTGTAGCACCAGATGGCGGCTGGAGTCGATCAGACCGGCCTTGGACTGCGCGTGCGCCCCCCAGAGCAGGAAGGCCTTGGGCGAACCGTGCGCGCTGCAGGCCTTGATCAATTCGTCGGTCAACTGCTCCCAGCCCCGCCGGGCATGGCTGGCCGGCGCGCCCTGCTCCACCGTCAGGCAGGTGTTGAGCAGCAGCACGCCCTGGCGCGCCCAGCGCTGCAGACTGCCGCTGGCCGGAATCTCTCCGCCCAGGTCGCGCGCGATCTCCTGGAAGATGTTGCGCAGCGAGGGCGGTAGCCTGGCGCCGCCGGGCACCGAGAAGGCCAGCCCCTCGGCCTGGCCCGGGCCATGGTAGGGATCCTGGCCCAGTATCACGACCTCGACTTCGGCCAAAGCGGTGAGCTCGAGCGCGCGCAGCGGCTGCGCCGGGTAGATCAGCGCGCCAGCGGCCAGCCTGGCCTCGATGAAGCGCGCCAGCCCCTGACCCGCAGCGCCGGCCCAGAAGGGACGCAGCACCGGCTGCCAGTCAGGAGCGGCGGGCCAGGACTCGGGCACCCAGGCGCTCAGCCCCGCTGACACTGGAGCCGCAACGGCTGCAGGCAGCGCCGCCGGCAACGGCTCCCAGAGCGGCAGCGTGGCGCCCGGTTCGCTCATCCTCGTGCTCAGGCGGACAGCTCGAACAGGTCGGCCAGCGCGGCGCCCGGCTCGGGCTGGCGCATGAAGGCTTCGCCGACCAGGAAGGCGTTGACGCCATGCTCGCGCATCAGCCGCACGTCGTCGCGCTTGAGGATGCCGCTCTCGGTCACCAGCAGGCGGTCGGCCGGCACATCGGCCAGCATGCCCAGGGTGGTGTCGAGGCTGACCTCGAAACTGCGCAGGTCGCGGTTGTTGATGCCGACCAGCGGCGTCTTGAGCCTGAGCGCGCGATCGAGCTCGGCGCGGTCGTGCACCTCGACCAGCACCGCCATGTTCAGGCCATGCGCGATCGCCTCGAGCTCGGCCATCTGTCCGTCGTCGAGGCAGGCGGCGATCAGCAGGATGCAGTCGGCGCCCATCGCGCGCGCCTCGTAGACCTGGTAGGGGTCGACCATGAAGTCCTTGCGCAGCACCGGCAGGTCGCAGGAGGCGCGCGCCTGCTTCAGGTAGTCGGGCGCACCCTGGAAATACTGGCGGTCGGTCAGCACCGACAGACAGGCGGCGCCGAATTCGGCGTAGCTCTGCGCGATGTCGGCCGGGATGAAGTCGGCGCGGATCACGCCCTTGGACGGGCTGGCCTTCTTGACCTCGGCGATCACGGCGGGCAGGCCGGCGGCGATCTTGGCGCGCAGTGCGCCCTCGAAGTCGCGCGTGAGCAGCCGGCTCTCGGCGTCCTCGCGCAGCGCGGCCAGCGGGATTTTTTTCAGCGCCTGCGCGATTTCCTCGCGCTTGGTCGCCACGATCTTCTTCAGGATGTCACTCATGGGATGCTCTCGGTTCAGGACTGGCTGTTCTGGCTCAGCGCGTGCGCGACGGTGACGAGCTGGTCGAGCTTGGCCTTGGCCGCGCCGCTGTCGAGCGCCTGGCGCGCCTGCGCGATGCCATCCGCGATGCTGGACGCGACATCGGCCGCATAGAGCGCGGCGCCGGCGTTGAGCAGCACGATGTCGCGCGCCGGGCCGGGCTGGCCGTCGAGCACGCCGAGCAGCATGGCGCGCGAAGCCTCGGGCGTCTCGACCTGCAGCGCGCGGGTGCTGACCATCTGCAGGCCGAAGTCCTCGGGGTGGATCTCGTATTCGTGGATCACGCCATCCTTGAGCTCGCCGACCAGGGTGGCCGCGCCCAGGCTGACCTCGTCGAGTCCGTCCTTGCCGTGCACCACGAGCGCATGCCGGGCGCCGAGGTTCTGCAGAGCGCGCACCATGATGCCGACCAGATCCGGGTGGAAGACGCCGAGCAGGATGTTGGGCGCTCCGGCCGGGTTGGTCAGCGGACCCAGGATGTTGAACAGGGTGCGCACGCCGAGCTCCCTGCGCACCGGCGCGACGTTCTTCATCGCCGGATGGTGGTTGGGCGCGAACATGAAGCCGATGCCGGTCTGCGCGATGCAGGCGGCGATCTGCGCGGGCGTCAGCGCCAGGCTGATGCCGAGCGCCTCGAGCGCGTCGGCGCTGCCCGACTTGCTGCTGACGCTGCGCCCGCCATGCTTGCTGACCCTCGCGCCGGCGGCGGCGATCACGAACATGGCGCAGGTCGAGATGTTGAAGGTGTGCGCGCCGTCGCCGCCGGTGCCGACGATGTCGACCAGGTGCTGCTTGTCGGCGACATCGACCTTGACCGAGAACTCGCGCATGACCTGGGCCGCTGCGGTGATCTCGCCGATGGTCTCCTTCTTGGTGCGCAGGCCGGCGATCAGCGCGGCGGTCATGACGGGCGAGAGCTCGCCGGACATGATCAGGCGCATCAGGTGCAGCATCTCGTCGTGGAAGATCTCGCGGTGCTCGATGACGCGCTGCAGCGCCTGCTGGGGCGTGATGGACATGGTGGACTCCGGTGTCAGGCCTGGTCGAGGAAGTTCCTGAGCATGGCGTGGCCATGCTCGGTCAGGATCGATTCGGGGTGGAACTGCACGCCCTGGATGGCGAGCTCGCGGTGGCGCACGCCCATGATCTCGCCGTCGTCGGTCCAGGCCGTGATCTTGAGCAGCTCGGGACAAGTGGCACGCTCGATCGCGAGCGAGTGGTAGCGGTTGACGGTGAACTGGCGCGGCAGGTGGGCGAACACGCCTTCCTGCGTGGTCGTGATGACGCTGGTCTTGCCGTGCATCAGCTCCTGGGCGCGCACGATCCTGCCGCCGAAGGCCGCGCCTATGCTCTGGTGGCCCAGGCAGACGCCGAGGATCGGCAGCTTGCCGGCGAAATGCTGGATCGCGGCGACCGAGATGCCGGCCTCGGCCGGCGAGCAGGGCCCGGGCGAGATCACGAGCCGGTCCGGGTTGCGCGCGGCAATGCCCTCCAGCGTGATCTCGTCGTTGCGGAAGACCTCGACCTCGGCGCCGAGTTCTCCGAAGTACTGCACGATGTTGTAGGTGAACGAGTCGTAGTTGTCCACCATCAGAAGCTTGATGCGGCTCATTGCAGGCCCTCCTCGACCAGTTCGCTCGCGCGCAGCACGGCGCGCGCCTTGTGTTCGGTTTCCTTCCATTCGAGCTCGGGCACCGAGTCGGCGACGACGCCGGCGGCGGCGGCGACATGCAGCATGCCGTCCTTGACCACGCCGGTGCGGATCGCGATCGCGACGTCCATGTCACCCGCGTAGCTCAGGTAGCCGCAGGCGCCGCCGTAGACGCCGCGCTTGCTGAGTTCGAGCTGGTCGATCAGCTCCATCGCGTGCACCTTGGGCGCGCCACTGAGCGTGCCGGCCGGGAAGCTGGCCTTGAGGACGTCCATGTTCGACATGCCGTCTTTCAGGATGCCCTCGACGTTGGAGACGATGTGCATCACGTGGCTGTAGCGCTCGATCTGGAACGCCTCGGTCACCTTGACGCTGCCGGTCCGGGCGATGCGGCCGATGTCGTTGCGGGCCAGGTCGATCAGCATCACATGCTCGGCGCGCTCCTTGGGGTCGGCCAGCAGGTCCTGTTCGGCGGCCAGGTCGAGCTCCTTGCTGGCGCCGCGCGGACGGGTGCCCGCCAGCGGGCGGATGGTGACCTTGGTGCCTTCGGCGGTGCTCTCCTGGCGCACCAGGATCTCGGGCGAGGAGCCCACCACCTGCGCGTCGTCGAGGTGGTAGTAGTACATGTAGGGACTCGGGTTGAGCGTGCGCAGCGCGCGGTACAGGCTCAGGGGGCTTTGCGTGTAGGGCTTGCTGATGCGCTGGCCCATCACGATCTGCATGAAATCGCCGGCGCGGATCAGGCCCTTGGCGCGCTCGACCGCGGCCAGGAAATCGTCCTTGGCATAGGGGCGGACCTCGGCCGCGTGCTCCATGCGCTGCACCGGCGGCACCTGGACCGGCACGTTCAGGCGGCTTCTCAGCTCAGCCAGGCGGGCCTGGGCACGCGCGTAGGCCTCGGGCTCGGCAGGATCGGCATAGACCATCAGGTGCAGCTTGCCCGACAGGTTGTCGATGACAGCGAGCTCCTCGCAGTGCAGCAGGTGGATGTCGGGCATGCCGAGGTCGTCGGGCGGGCAGGACTGAGCCAGCTTCTTCTCGATGTGGCGCACCGTGTCGTAGCCGAAGTAGCCGGCCAGGCCGCCGCAGAAGCGCGGCATCCCAGGGCGCAGCGCGACCTTGAAGCGGCGCTGGTAGGACTCGATGAAGTCGAGCGGGTTGCCGGCGGCGGTCTCGACCACGATTCCGTCGCGCAGCACCTCGGTCCTGGCGTCGGCGCCGAAGCCGCTGGCCTTGAGCGCGACGCGCGCCGGCAGGCCGATGAAGCTGTAGCGGCCGAAGCGCTCGCCGCCAACGACGGACTCGAGCAGGAAGCTGTTGCGGCCACCGTCCTGCACGGCGGCGAGCTTGAGGTAGAGCGATAGCGGGGTCTCGAGGTCGGCGAAGGCCTCGGCGGTCAGCGGAATGCGGTTGTAGCCCTGCCGGGCCAGGTCCTGGAATTCGGTTTCGGTGATCAAGGTGAGCCTCCTGCAGCCCAGATCCGCGCGCGGCGCGGGTCGTCCATTCAAGCCATGCCCCACCAGGGGGCGCGAGGGCGCGGCAGGCTGCCGCGCGTTTCGTGGTGATGCGCGCTTCTTATGGCTTGCGCCAAGGCCAGGCCTCCCGGCCATGGGCCAGGCTGGACTTGCCGAAGTTGCGCGGGATGGACATGGACCGAGTGTAGCAAAGCCGTTTTGAGCTCGGGCGACAAGACAAGAGCCCTGGCTGGACTCGGGCCGCCTGGCGCGCCTATCATGGCGGGTTGACCCTGCACGACCACAGCGCCCTCCCCGTGAAAAACACCCCGCCCCGCCAGCCGAGCGAAGCCTCCGTGACCGACAGCGACGGCCCGTATCTGCGCGATGCCTGGCGCCGCCCGATGCTGAGCGTGCGCGGAGCGCGCACCCACAACCTCAAGAACGTCGACCTCGACATCCCCAAGGACTCGCTGGTCGTGATCACGGGACTGTCGGGATCGGGCAAGTCGAGCCTGGCCTTCGACACGCTCTACGCCGAGGGCCAGCGCCGCTATGTCGAGAGCCTGTCGGCTTACGCGCGCCAGTTCCTGCAGCTGATGGACAAGCCCGACGTCGACCTGATCGAGGGCCTGAGCCCCGCGATCAGCATCGAGCAGAAGGCGACCAGCCACAACCCGCGCTCGACGGTGGGCACCGTGACCGAAATCCACGACTACCTGCGCCTGCTCTACGCGCGCGCCGGAACGCCCCACTGCCCCGAGCATGGCCTGCCGCTGCAGGCGCAGACGGTGAGCCAGATGGTCGACCATGTGCTGACCCTGCCCGAGGACACCAGGCTGATGGTGCTGGCGCCGGTCGCGCGCGAGCGCAAGGGCGAGTTCGCCGACCAGTTGGTGGCGCTGCAGGCGCAGGGCTATGTGCGCTTCCGGCTCGACGGCCAGGTGCTCGACGCCGAAGCCATGCCGGCGCTGGCGAAGAACGAGAAGCACAACCTCGACGTCGTGGTCGACCGGCTCAAGGTCAGGCCGGACGCGCAGCAGCGCCTGGCCGAGAGCTTCGAGGCTGCGCTGCGCCTCGCCGACGGCAAGGCGATCGCGCTCGAGATGGATTCCGGCGCCGAGCACCTGTTCAGCGCCCGCTTCGCCTGCCCGCTGTGCAGCTATGCGGTCAGCGAGATGGAGCCGCGCCTGTTCTCGTTCAACTCGCCGGTCGGCGCCTGCCCGTCCTGCGACGGCCTGGGCCAGAGCGAGGTGTTCGACCCTGCACGCGTGGTGGCCTTCCCCTCCTTGAGCCTGGCCAGCGGCGCGATCAAGGGCTGGGACCGGCGCAACGCCTACTACTTCGCGATGATCGAGAGCCTGGCGGCCCACTACGGCTTCGACCCCGAATCGCCCTGGGAAGACCTGCCGGCCAGGGCGCAGCAGGCGCTGCTGTACGGCTCCGGCGAGGAGGAGGTCGCCTTCCAGTACGCGGCCGACGGCGGACGCAAGCTGACGAAAAGCCACCCGTTCGAGGGCATCGTGCGCAACTTCGAGCGCCGCTGGCGCGAGACCGACAGCGCCGCGGTGCGCGAGGAGCTCGCGCGCTATCGCGCCACCCAGCCCTGCCCGGCCTGCGAAGGCGCGCGGCTGCGGCGCGAGGCGCGCCATGTCTTCCTCGGCGAAGGCGGGCAGCGGCGCGCGATCTTCCAGATCAGCCACGCCACGCTGGGCGAGGCGCTGGCTTGGTTCCAGGCCTTGAAGCTGCAGGGGGCCAAGGCCGAGATCGCCGACAAGGTGGTGCGCGAGATCGCATCCAGGCTCAAGTTCCTCAACGACGTGGGCCTGAGCTACCTGAGCCTGGACCGCAGCGCCGAGACGCTGTCGGGCGGCGAGGCCCAGCGCATCCGGCTCGCGTCGCAGATCGGATCTGGCCTGAGCGGGGTGATGTACGTGCTCGACGAGCCCAGCATCGGCCTGCACCAGCGCGACAACGACCGGCTGATAGGCACCCTGAAGCACCTGCGCGACCTCGGCAACAGCGTGCTGGTGGTCGAGCATGACGAGGACATGATCCGCGCCGCCGACCACGTGATCGACATGGGACCAGGCGCCGGCGTGCATGGCGGGCGCGTGATGGCGCAGGGCAATTGCGCCGAGATCATGGCCAATCCGGACTCGCTGACCGGCGCCTACCTGTCGGGCAAGCGCCAGATCGCGGTACCGAAACGCCGCACGCCGGTCCAGCCCGACAAGCAGCTGCGCGTGGTCGGCGCCAGCGGCCACAGCCTGAAGCACGTGAGCGTGGACTTCCCCGTCAGCCTGCTGACCTGCGTCACGGGCGTGAGCGGATCGGGCAAGTCGACGCTGGTCAACGACACGCTGTATGCGGCGGTCGCGCGCCACCTGTACCGCTCGCACGACGAGCCCGAGCCGCATGAGGCGATCGAGGGGCTGGAGCATTTCGACAAGGTGATCAACGTCGACCAGAGCCCGATCGGCCGCACGCCGCGCAGCAACCCGGCGACCTATACCGGACTCTTCACCGGCATTCGCGAGCTGATGGCCGAGGTGCCGGCAGCGCGCGAGCGCGGCTACGGTCCCGGGCGCTTCAGCTTCAACGTCTCGGCCGCGTCGGGCGGCGGGCGCTGCGAGGCCTGCCAGGGCGACGGCGTGGTCAAGGTGGAGATGCATTTCCTGCCCGACGTCTACGTGCCCTGCGACATCTGCCAGGGCCAGCGCTACAACCGCGAGACGCTCGAGGTCCAGTACAAGGGCAAGAACATCGCGCAGATCCTGGAGCTGACGGTCGAGAGGGCGCACGCCTTCTTCAGCGCGGTGCCGACGCTGCAGCGCAAGCTGCAGACCCTGCTCGACGTGGGCCTGAGCTACATCCGCCTGGGCCAGAGCGCGACCACGCTCTCGGGCGGCGAGGCACAGCGCGTCAAGCTCGCGCAGGAGCTGTCCAAGCGCGACACCGGCCGCACGCTCTACATCCTGGACGAGCCGACCACCGGCCTGCATTTCGGCGACATCGAGCTGCTGCTCAAGGTCCTGCACCAGCTGCGCGACGCCGGCAACACGCTGGTGGTGATCGAGCATAACCTCGACGTCATCAAGACCGCCGACTGGATCATCGACATGGGGCCCGAAGGCGGATCGGGCGGTGGCCAGGTGGTCGCGACCGGCACGCCCGAGCAGATAGCGTCCGACCCGGCCAGCCACACCGGGCGCTACCTGGCGCGGCTGCTGGGCTGAAGGCGACGGCGTCCGGCAACACAATTCAGTTTTCATGGCAGGAGAGAACAGGATGAACCGATACGACTTTGACTTGCTGGTGATCGGCGGCGGCAGCGGCGGCGTGCGCGCCGCGCGCATGGCGGCGCAGCGCGGCGTGCGCGTGGCGCTGGCCGAGGCGCAGGGCATCGATGGCCTGGGCGGCACCTGCGTCAACCTGGGCTGCATTCCGAAGAAGCTCTACGCCTACGCGGCTGGCTACGCCGACGCCTTCCAGGAATCGCATGGCTACGGCTGGGTCGGCGAAGCGCCCCAGCTGGACTGGGGCCTGCTCAAGTCGCGGCGCGCGGCCGAGATCAAGCGCCTCAACGGCGTCTACGCCAACCTGCTGCGCGGCTCGGGCGTCACACTGCTGGAGGGCTGGGCCCGGCTGAGCGGCCCGCACGAGGTCCAACTCGCCACTCTCCACGCCGACGGCAGCGCGGGCCAGCAGCGCATCAGCGCCGCGACCATCCTGATCGCGACCGGCGGCCAGCCCTACCTGCCGCATTTCCAGGGCCGCGAGCATGTGATCAGCTCGGACCAGGCCTTCGACCTCGACCCCTTCCCTCGGCGGCTGCTGGTGGTCGGCGGCGGCTACATCGCCTGCGAATTCGCCTCCATCTTCAACGGCCTGGGTGCGCGCGTGACCCAGCTCTACCGCGGCAAGCAGATCCTGCGCGGCTTCGACGACGAGGTGTGCCACTTCACCGCGGCCGAGATGCTCAAGTCGGGCGTCGACCTCAGGCTGCAGGCCGGCGTGCTCGCGATCGCGCGCGAGGCCGACGGCCTGCATGTGACGCTGGAGGACGGAAACCAGCTGGTCGTGGACGCGGCGCTCTACGCCACCGGGCGCGTGCCCAAGACAGATGGACTCGGGCTGGAGGCGGTCGGCGTCGCTCAGGGCGCGGACGGCCGCATCCTGGTCGACGAGGAATACCGCACCAACGTGCCGTCGGTCTATGCGCTGGGGGACGTGACCTCGCGCGTGCAGCTGACCCCGGCCGCGCTCGGCGAGGCGATGCAGCTGGTCGACCACCTCTATGGCGCGGCGGCCGGCAAGGCCGCGCGCCGGATGGACTACGAGTTGATCCCGACCGCGGTCTTCAGCCACCCGAACGTCGCGACGGTCGGCCTGACCGAGGCGCAGGCGCGTGAGCGCCACGGCGAGGTGCGCGTTTTCCGCTCCGAGTTCCGCGCGCTGCGCCACACGCTCAGCGGCAGCGAAGAACGCACGCTGATGAAGCTGCTGGTCGATGCCGCCAGCGACCGCGTCGTCGGCCTGCACATGGTCGGCGCGGAGGCCGGCGAGATCGTGCAGGGCTTCGCGGTGGCGATGAAGGCCGGCGCGACCAAGGCGGTGTTCGACGCCACGCTCGGCATCCACCCGACCGCGGCCGAGGAATTCGTCACCATGCGCGAGCCGGTCGCGCCGCGCACGCCGGACTGAAAGGCCGGGGCACCAGCACCCGGCCGGTCGCAGTTCAGGCGGCGGCGACCCGTCCGGGCTGGCCAGCGCGGGCCCCCATCGCCTCGCCCATGCGGATCTTGCGCGCCGGCGCCCAGTCGGGGTTGAAGGCCAGCTGGCCCTTGGGGAACAGCATCACGACGGTCGAGCCGAGCAGGAAGCGGCCCATTTCCTCGCCGGCCTGCAGCGCGATCGGCAGGTCGGCATAGCGCCACTCGCGCACCTTGCCGGGACGCGGCGGATTGACCTGGCCATGCCAGACTGTGGCCATGCTGCCGACGATGGTGGCCCCCACCAGCACCAGCACGAAGGGGCCATAGCGGCCCTCGAAGACGCAGACCACCCGCTCGTTGCGCGCGAACAGCCCAGGCACGCCGCGCGCGGTGGTCGGGTTGACCGAGAACAGCTCGCCCGGCACATGGATCATGCGCTGCAGCCGGCCAAAGCAGGGCATGTGGATGCGGTGGTAGTCGCGCGGGCTCAGGTAGAGCGTGGCGAACTCGCC
>JBDLTM010000061.1:0-10491 GCA_039805805.1 Pseudomonadota bacterium
GATCGACCGCACTGACCAGTTCCCGATGGACCTCTGGCGCAAGATGGGCGACCTGGGCCTGCTCGGCATCACGGTCGGCGAGGAATACGGCGGCGCCAATATGGGCTACCTCGCGCACATGATCGCGATGGAGGAGATCAGCCGGGCCTCTGCCAGCGTCGCGCTGAGCTATGGCGCGCACAGCAACCTCTGCGTCAACCAGATCAAGCGCAACGGCAGCGAAGAGCAGAAGCGTCGCTACCTGCCCAGGCTGATCAGCGGCGAGCATGTCGGCGCGCTCGCGATGAGCGAGCCTGGCGCTGGCTCGGACGTGGTCAGCATGAAGCTGCGCGCCGAGGACAAGGGCGGCTACTACCTGCTCAATGGCAGCAAGATGTGGATCACCAACGGCCCCGACGCCGACACGCTGGTGGTCTACGCCAAGACCGAGCCCGAGCTCGGAGCCAGGGGCATCACGGCCTTCATCATCGAGAAGGGCATGAAGGGCTTCTCGGTCGCACAGAAGCTCGACAAGCTCGGCATGCGCGGCAGCCATACCGGCGAGCTGGTGTTCGAGAATGTCGAGGTGCCTGCCTCGAACATCATCGGCGGCCTGAACCAGGGCGTCAAGGTGCTGATGAGCGGCCTGGACTACGAACGCGCCGTCCTCGCTGCAGGCCCGATCGGCATCATGCAGGCGGTGATGGACAACGTCGTGCCCTATATCCACGACCGCAAGCAGTTCGGCCAGAGCATCGGCGAGTTCCAGCTGGTGCAGGCCAAGGTCGCCGACATGTACACGGTGCTGCAGGCAGGCCGTGCCTTCTGCTACCAGATCGGCAAGAACCTGGACAGCCTGGGCGCCGGCCATGCGCGACATGTGCGCAAGGACTGCGCCAGCGTGATCCTGTGGTGCGCCGAGCAGGCGACGAAGATGGCGGGAGACGGCATCCAGATCTTCGGCGGCAACGGCTACATCAACGAGTACCCGCTCGGACGCCTGTGGCGCGATGCCAAGCTGTACGAGATCGGCGCCGGAACGAGCGAGATCCGCCGCATGCTGATCGGGCGCGAACTGTTCGCCGAGACGGCCTGAGGAAGCATCGGACTGGGCTTCCTTGTGCAGGCATCGAGGAAGTCCGCAATGGTGGGAGAAAGGGCCCTGCGGCCCGGAAAACCGCCAGAATCAGCCAGAAGCCCGGATCAGGTCCGGGCTCTGGCCCTTACAGCACGCCCTGTTGCGCGAGCGCCGTGAGCTCATCTGCGCCGAAGCCCCAGTCGAGCAGTACATCCGGGTCGCTGACAGTCTGCGGTGGCGTGGGGCTGGCGGCTGGCGTGCGGCTGAAGCGCGGCGCCGCGGCCGGCTGCACCACGCCACCGACCTCGGCGAAGGTCTGGCGCGAGCGGTTGTGCGGATGGAGCGGCGCCTCGTCCATGTCGAGCACCGGCGCGACGCAGGCGTCCGTGCCGTCGAAGACCGAGCACCAATCGTCGCGCGTTCGCTCGGCGATCACCCGGGCCAGTTTTTCCTTCAGCCTCGGCCAGCGGTTGCGGTCCCACTGCTGCTGGAAGTCGGGGTCGGTGATGCCGGTCTTGTCCAGCAGCAGTGCGTAGAACTGCGGCTCGATCGCGCCGACCGACAGCCACTTGCCGTCGCGGCACTGGTAGCTGTCGTAGAAATGCGCGCCGCCGTCGAGCAGGTTGCTGCCGCGCTGCTGCTGCCACTGCCCCATCGCCTTGAGCGTGTACATCATGCTCATCAGCAGCGCGGCGCCGTCGGTCATCGCGGCGTCGACGACCTGGCCGCGGCCCGAGCCGCGCGCCTCCAGCAGCCCCGCGAGCACGCCGAGCGCCAGCAGCATGGCGCCGCCGCCGCCATCGGCGACCAGGTTCAGGGGCACCACCGGCTTGCGGCCGGGCTCGCCGATCGCGTGCAGCGCGCCCGACAGCGACAGGTAGTTGATGTCGTGGCCGGCCGCGTGCGCGAGTGTGCCGGTCTGGCCCCAGCCCGTCATGCGGCCATAGACCAGGCGCAGGTTGCGCGCCAGGCAGACGTCGGGCCCGAGACCCAGGCGTTCCATTACGCCGGGGCGGAAGCCCTCGATCAGCGCGTCGGCACCCTCGACCAGCCGCAGCACGGTCTCGATCGCCGCGGGCTGCTTGAGGTCGAGCGCGACCACTCGCCGGTTGCGGTTGAGGATGTCGATCGCGGGGTCGAACAGCTCGGCGGTCGGCCGCGAGGCAGCCGCCTTGCGCTCGATGCGCAGCACCTCGGCGCCGAGGTCGGCCAGCAGCATGGTGCCCATCGGCGCCGGCCCGAGCGCGGCGAATTCCACTATCCTGATGCCCTGCAAGGGTCCCATGCCGGTCTCCCCCTGGCGCTCAGGCCGCTGCGATGGCGCGACCGATCACCAGGCGCTGGATGTCGTTGGCGCCCTCGTAGATCTGCGTGATGCGCACGTCGCGGTAGATCCGTTCCACCGGGGTCTCGTCGGTGTAGCCGCAACCGCCGTGGATCTGGATCGCTGCCGAGCAGACCTGCTCGGCCATCTCGGAGGCGAACATCTTGGCCATCGAGGCTTCGGTCAGGCAGGGCCGGCCCGCGTCCTTGAGCATCGCGGCGCGCCAGACCATCAGCCTGGCGGCATCGAGCTGGGTCGCCATGTCGGCCAGCCTGAAGTTGACAGCCTGGTGCTCGATGATGGGCTGGCCGAAGGTGACGCGGTCCTTGGCGTAGGCGACGGCGGCCTCGTAGGCCGCGCGCGCCATGCCGACGGCCTGTGCTGCGATGCCGATGCGGCCGGCCTCCAGGTTGGACAGCGCGATCCTGTAGCCTTCGCCCTCCTTGCCTAGTAGCGCACTGGCCGGCACTCGGCAGTCCTCCAACAGGATCTGCGCCGTGTCCGAGGCATGCTGGCCCATCTTGTTCTCGATCCGTGCGACGCGGTAGCCCGGCGTCGCGGTCGGCACCAGGAAGCAGGAGATCCCCTTCTTGCCGGCGGCCGGGTCGGTGACGGCGAACACGATCGCGACCGCAGCGTTGGCGCCGCTGGTGATATAGTGCTTGACGCCGTTGAGCACGTAGTCGTCGCCGTCGCGCGTGGCGCGGGTACGGATCGCTGCAGCGTCCGAGCCGGTGTGCGGCTCGGTCAGGCAGAAGCAGCCGATCTTCTCGCCGCGCGCCAGCGGTTTGAGCCACTCTTCCTTCTGCGCGTCGCTGCCGTACTTGTTGGTGATTCCGCAGGGCAGCGAGTTCTGCACCGAGACGATGGTCGAGGTCGCGCCGTCGCCGGCGGCGATCTCCTCGAGCATCAGCACCAGGCTCATGTAGTCCATGCCGGCGCCGCCCCATTCCTCGGGCACGCACACGCCCATGGCGCCGAGCTCGCCGAGTTCCTTGAGCGCCTGGGCCGGGAAGGTCTTGTTGCGGTCCCATTCGGCGGCGAAGGGTGCCAGGCGCTCCTGCGCGAAGGCCCGCATCGCGTCGCGGATCTGTTCCTGTTCGGGTGTGAGGATCATGGCGTTTCCCTTCAGTACAGTTCGAGCGCGAGCGCGGTCGCCTCGCCGCCGCCGATGCACAGCGAGGCCATGCCGCGGCGCAGGCCGCGTTGTTTGAGCGCACCGAGCAGAGTGACGATGATGCGCGCGCCCGAGGCACCGATCGGGTGTCCGAGAGCGCAGGCGCCGCCATGGACGTTGACGATCTCGTGCGGCAGCGCGAACTCGCTCATCGCGGCCATGGTGACGGCAGCGAAAGCCTCGTTGACCTCCCACAGGTCGACGTCGCTGGCCTGCCAGCCCGCGCGTGCCAGCGCCTTGCGGATCGAGCCGGCCGGCGCGGTGCTGAACCAGGCCGGCTCCTGCGCGTGGACCGCGTGCGCTGCGATGCGAGCGATCGGATTCAGTCCGAGACGGCTCGCGGTCGATTCGCGCATCAGCACCAGCGCGGCGGCGCCGTCAGAGATGCTGCTGGCGTTGGCCGCGGTGATGGTGCCGTCCCTCTTGAACGCGGGCTTGAGTCCGCGCAGCTTGTCGAGCTTGGCCTTGAAGGGCTGCTCGTCGTGGCGGATCACGGTCTCGCCCTTCGGGCCCTTGAGCGTGACCGGCGCGATTTCCCAGTCGAAGCTGCCGTCCTCGTTGGCCGCCTTGGCGCGCGTCGTCGAGGCGATCGCGTAGTCGTCCTGATGCTCGCGCGTGAAGCCGAACTTCTCGACGCAGGACTCGGCGAATACGCCCATGGCCTTGCCGCGCTCATAGGCGTCCTCCAGGCCGTCCATCGCCATGTGGTCGAACATCGTGGCCGCACCGTACTTGACGCCCTTGCGCGCGAACATCAGGTGCGGGGCATTGCTCATGCTCTCCATGCCGCCGGCCACCACCACTTCGGCGCTGCCGGCCGCCAGCATGTCGTGGCCGAACATGGCGGCGCGCATGCCCGAGCCGCACATCTTGCTCATCGTCACCGCGCCGGCCGAGATCGGCAGGCCAGCGGCCAGCGCGGCCTGGCGCGCCGGCGCCTGACCCTGGCCGGCCATCAGGCAGCAGCCCATCAGCACCTCGTCGACGGCAGAGCCGTCCAGGCCGGCGCGCTCGACCGCGGCGCGGATGGCGACGGCGCCGAGCTCCCAGCTGGCCAGGCCGGACAGGTCGCCCAGCAGGCCGCCGATCGGCGTGCGGGCGGCGGAAACGATGACAATTGGATCGTGAGACATTCGTTTTTTCCTTTGCTGTTACTTGGCGGCCATGCGGATGGCGCCGTCGAGGCGGAAGACCTCGCCATTGAGGTAAGGATTGGCCAGGATATGTTCGACCAGCGCTGCGTATTCGGCCGGCTTGCCCAGCCGCGACGGGAAGGGCACCATCTCGCCGAGTGCCTGCTGGACCTCGGCCGGCATGCCCAGCAGCATCGGGGTCTCCATGATGCCGGGCGCGATCGTCATGACGCGGATGCCGCTGCGCGAGAGCTCGCGCGCGATCGGCAGCGTCATCGAGACGATGCCGCCCTTGGACGCCGCGTAGGCGGCCTGGCCGATCTGGCCTTCGTAGGCCGCGACCGAAGCGGTGTTGACGATGACGCCGCGCTCGCCGCCTGCCTCGGACTCGCTGGCGACCATGGTCTCGGCCGCGAGCCGGATCATGTTGAAGCTGCCGACCAGGTTGATGCTGATCGTGCGCGCGAAGCTCTCGAGCCGGTGCGCGCCGTTCTTGCCGACGACCTTCTCGGCCGGCGCGATGCCGGCGCAGTTGACCAGTCCGCGCAGGGTGCCCATGGACCGCGCGACTTCGAAGGCTGCGCGCGCGCTCTCGTCGCTGGTCACGTCGGTCAGCACGAAGCGGGCGCGCGCGCCAAGTTCGGCGGCGACCTGCCGGCCGGCATCGGCGTTGACGTCGGCCAGCACGACCTGGCCGCCCTTGCCGACCAGCATCGCCGCCGTCGCGGCCCCGAGGCCGGATCCGCCGCCGGTCACCACGAAAACCCTGTCATTGATTTCCATCACATGCTCCTGTGTGTTGTCGAGCGCCTCATGGCGACGCTTTCGGTCACTCTAGGCGCTTCTTGCACCGGCATCAATGGCGCAAGCCCTCAATCCAGATGACGGAATCGGTCAATCCCGCATCCATGCCGCCGGCCGAGGCGGAGAAGGGCACGATCGCGATCGCCTTCGTGCACGAGGCGCTGGCCTGCCTGCGCGAACGCGGCCTGGACGAGAGCGCGCTGCTGGCGCGCGCCGGCATCTCTCCCGAGCTGCTCGCGATGCCGCAGGCTCGCGTCTCCTCGTCCGCCTACGGCCTGCTCTGGCATGGTATTGCGCAGCGGATCGACGACGAGTTCTTCGGGCTCGACAGCCGGCGCATGAAGTCGGGCAGCTTCACGCTGCTGTGCCATGCGCTGATCCACGCCGACACGCTCGAGCGCGCCTTGCGCCGGGCGCTGCGCTTCCTGCGCCTGCTGCTCGACGATTTCCATGGCGAGCTGCTGGTCGAGGGCGGCATTGCGCGCATCCGCATCGTCGACCGGCTCGATACCGCGACCGGAAAGACTATCCCGCCGCGGCCAGCCTTTGCCTACGGCACCTACCTGCTGCTGCTGCACGGGCTGTCCTGCTGGCTGGTCGGGCGCCGCATACCGCTGCTCGATGCGCAGTTCCGCTGCGAGGAGCCTGCCTTCAGCGACGAATGGCGGGTGCTGTTCACGCGCGAGCTGCGCTTTGGCTGCCCCGAATCGGGAATCCGCTTCGATGCGGCCTGTCTCGGCCTGCGCAACCTGCGCGACGAGGCCGGCATGAAGGAGTTCCTGCGTTCTGCGCCGGCCAACTTCCTGGTCAAGTACAAGAACAGCTCGGGACTGTCGGCGCGCATCCGGCGCCGGCTGCGTGGCCAGCACCCGGGCAGCTGGCCCAGCCTGCCTGAGCTCGCGCGCCAGCTCGAGCTGTCCGAGGCGACGCTGAGGCGGCGTCTCGAGCTCGACGGCAGCTCGTATCGCGTCATCCTCGACGACCTGCGGCGCGACATGGCGATCGGCCTGCTGGCCGACAGCCAGGCCAGCCTGGCCGACATCGCCGCCGAGCTCGGATTCTCCGAGCCCAGCGCCTTCCACCGTGCCTTCAGGAAATGGACCGGTTCTCGTCCTGGCGAATACCGCCGGCCTCAGTCGGGCTGGAAGTGATACGAGACCAGTGACTCGGTGTCGCTGTCGACCAGCAGCGCCTTGCCCGCAGGCGGAAACGCGCGCTGCACGCAGTCCGAGCGCGGGCAGACCCGGCAGCCCGGCCCGATCGGGACCACGTCAGAGGGGTGCTGGAGATCGATCCCGTCGGCATAGACGAGCTCGTGGGCATGCGCGAGCTCGCAACCCAGACCGACGGCAAACAGCTTGCGCCGCTTGCGAAAGCCGCCGCTGCCGCGCTCGATCGTGCGCGCAATGCCGAAGAATTGCGAGCCGTCGGCCATCTCGGCGACCTGGGTCAGGATGCGCCCAGGCTGGGCGAAGGCCTCGTGCACATGCCACAGAGGGCAGGCACCGCCGTGGCGAGCGAAGTGGAAGGATGTGGCGCTCTGGCGCTTGGAAATGTTGCCAGCCTGGTCCAGCCGCAGGAAGTAGAACGGCACGCCACGCGCGTTGGGCCGCTGCAGCGTCGAGAGCCGGTGGCAGACGGTCTCGAAGCTGACCTGGAAGCGCAGCTGCAGCAGCTCGATGTCGTAGCGCAGCTGCCTGGCCGCCTGCAGGAACTCGGCGTAGGGCAGGATGACAGCGCCGGCAAAGTAGTGCGCCAGACCCTGGCGTGCCAGCGCCTGCGTCGCCGAATCGGTGAAGCCGCCCTGGACGATCTCGGCCTCGATCGCGTCGCCATGCGTGAGCAGGGCGTACTGGGTCGCGAGCTGGAAGGCCAGCTGCGCGTCATTGAGCCCTTCGGGCAGCGTCAGGCGTCGGCGCGCCGGGTCGTAGTGGCGCAGCAGCCCTCCCTGCTTCTGGGCCAGCACGACCTCGACCTTGAGCCTGGCCTGCAGCACCCCGGTGATGGCCGCCGCGCGCAGCCCCGGGACCAGTCCGAGGCCGGTGGCGAACTGCTCGGCAAGCTGGTCGAGATCGTCGAGGTAGTTGTTGCGCCGGTTCAGGTAGTCGCGCACCTCCTCGTGCGGCGGCACGTAGCTCAGCGCCTGGCCTTGCCGGTCGCCGGCGGATCCGAGCTCGCCGTAGTAGCGGTCGACCGTCTGCGCATGCTCCTCGAGCAGGCGGTGGTGGCGCTGGTAGAGCTTGAGGAAGCTCTCGACCAGCTCGGGCGCCTGGTCGAGCATGCGGCTGAGCGCCGCGGCAGGCAGCCGGTCGCCGCGCAGCGTGCGGTCGTGAAGCGCCGCATCGAGCTCGGCCAGCAGGCGCTTGTCCTGGTCTTCGGAGAACTGTCCGATGTCGCCGCCGAAGGTCTCGGCCAGCTTGAGCAGGACACCCGCTGTCACCGGGCGCTGGTTGTTCTCGATCTGGCTCACGTAGCTCAGCGAGACCGAGAGCCGCTGCGCCAGCGTGGCCTGGTTCCAGCCCTGCTGCTCGCGCAGGCGGCGCACGCGCGGTCCGACGAAGAGTTTGCGGCTGGTGTTCATTCCACAGGGTTCACAAAAGAGGCTGGTTTGCGTGAAAGTTCTTCACAGGAATTCATCTTTACAACGCGATTCTAGGCCTATTTGTGTAATCTGTGTATATAGTGATTGTGAAGAGTCATCCGGCTCGCAGCGCACAACATCCACAGGAGACCTCCATGACGGCCAGCATTCCCAGCATCCCGCTGCTCATCAACGGCGAATTCGTCCAGTCGACCACCAGCCAGTGGCGCGACGTGATCAACCCCGCGACCCAGCAGGTGCTCGCGCGAGTGCCGCTGGCGACCGCGGACGAGCTGGCGCAGGCGGTCGCCGCCGCCAAGGCCGCCTTCCCGGCCTGGCGCAAGACGGCGATCGGCACCCGCGCCCGCATCTTCCTGAAGTACCAGCAGCTCATCCGCGACAACATCAAGTCGCTGGCCGCTATCCTGACGGCCGAGCAGGGCAAGACCCTGGCCGACGCCGAGGGCGACGTGTTCCGCGGTCTCGAGGTCGTCGAGCACGCCGCGGGCATCGGCAACCTGCAGCTGGGCGAACTGGCCAACAACGTCGCCAGCGGCGTCGACACCTACACGCTGATGCAGCCGCTGGGCGTCTGCGCCGGCATCACGCCGTTCAACTTCCCGGCCATGATCCCGCTCTGGATGTTCCCGATGGCGATCGCCTGCGGCAACACCTTCGTGCTCAAGCCGTCCGAGCAGGACCCGATGGTCACCATGCGCCTGGTCGAGCTCGCGCTCGAGGCCGGCATTCCGGCCGGCGTGCTCAACGTGGTGCATGGCGCTGCCGAAGTGGTCGACGCGATCTGCGACCACCCGGACATCAAGGCGGTGTCCTTCGTCGGCTCGACCCGCGTCGGCACCCATGTCTACAACCGCGCCAGCCTCAATGGCAAGCGCGTGCAGTGCATGATGGGCGCGAAGAACCACGCCATCGTGCTGCCGGACGCCAACAAGGAGCAGACGCTCAACGCGATCGCGGGCGCTGCCTTCGGCGCCGCCGGCCAGCGTTGCATGGCGCTGCCGGTCGTGGTGCTCGTCGGCGATGCGCAGAACTGGATACCCGAGCTGGTGGCCAAGGCCAGGACGCTCAAGGTCAGCGCTGGCACCGAGCCGGGCACCGACGTCGGTCCGGTGATCTCCTGCGCCGCGCGCGAGCGCATCGAGTCGCTGATCGAGCGCGGCGTCGCCGACGGCGCAGTGCTCGAGCTCGACGGCCGCAAGCCGGTCGTGCCGGGCTACGAGCAAGGCAACTTCGTCGGCCCGACCATCTTCTCGGGCGTGCGCCCCGGCATGGCGATCTACGACCAGGAGATCTTTGGTCCCGTGCTCTCGATCGTCGCCGCCAGCGACATCGACCAGGCGATCGAGTTCATCAACGCCAACCCGAACGGCAACGGCACCGCGATCTTCACCCAGAGCGGCGCCGCGGCGCGTCGCTTCCAGGAGGACATCGACGTCGGCCAGGTCGGCATCAACGTGCCGATCCCGGTGCCGGTGCCGACGTTCTCGTTTACCGGCTCGCGCGCCTCCAAGCTCGGCGACCTCGGCCCCTACGGCAAGCAGGTGGTGATGTTCTACACCCAGACCAAGACCGTGACGGCGCGCTGGTTCGACGACAGCACCTCGTCGCAGGGCGTCAACACCACGATCAGCCTGAAGTAAGCCAGCTGCGCGGCGGCGCGCTACTTCGGTTTCGTCCGCCGCGCCCATCCTGAATGAGGTTCACATGGACTTTGAACTGAGCGAGGAACAACGCGCGTTCGCCCAGTCGGCGCGCGACTTCGCGCTGGCCGAACTCGCGCCGCATGCCGCGCACTGGGATGCCGAGGGGATCTTCCCCAAGGAGACGATCGCTAGGTCGGGCGAGCTGGGCTTCTGCGGGCTCTACGCGCCCGAGAGCTTCGGCGGGCTCGCGCTCCCGCGCCTGGACGCGACGCTGGTGTTCGAGGAGATGGCGGCCTTCGATCCCTCGACCACGGCCTTCATCACCATCCACAACATGGCGACCTGGATGCTCGGCAGCTGGGGCAGCGAAGGCGTGCGCGAGCAGTGGGGCGAGGCGCTGACCTCGGGCGCCAAGCTCGCTTCCTACTGCCTGACCGAGCCCGGCGCTGGCTCTGACGCCGCTTCGCTCAAGACGCGCGCGCTGCGCGATGGCGACGGCTACCTGATCACTGGCTCCAAGGCCTTCATCTCGGGCGCCGGCAGCACCGACGTGCTGGTCGTGATGGCGCGCACCGGCGAGCCCGGCTCGGGCGCGGCAGGCATCTCGGCCTTCGCGGTGCCGGCCGACGCGCCCGGCATCTCCTACGGCAAGAAGGAGGAGAAGATGGGCTGGAACAGCCAGCCCACCCGCACCATCAGCTTCGACCAGGTCCGCGTGCCGGCTGCCAACCTGCTGGGCCAGGAGGGCGAC
>JBDLTM010000062.1:0-10287 GCA_039805805.1 Pseudomonadota bacterium
ACCTGTGCTACCTGCACAACTTCGACACCCCCGAGCGCCCGCGCGCGCTGCGCCTGCCGGCCGGCGAGGGCCGCCAGCTCCGCCAGCTGATGGCGCAGCTGGTCAAGACGCTGCAGGCCGACATCCCCAAGCGCTTCGCCGAGCCCGACTTCAAGGCCGCGCAGGACCGGCTCGAGCACGACTATGCCGCGCGCGAGGCCGAGGCCTACCAGGCGCTGTCGGCCTTTGCCGCCGAGCGCCATTTCGCGCTGCGCCGCGAAGGCGGTCAGCTGATCCTGACGCTGATCGACGCCAAGGGCCAGGGCCTGACCGAAGCCGAGCTCGCCGCGCTGCCGCAAGCCGAGCGCGAACGCTACGACCAGGGCGAGCGCGAGCTTCGCGCGGAGATCCTGCGCTTCCTCGAGCTGACCCGGCCGCTCGAGCGCGCACTCGACGAAGGCGTGACCGCGCTGCGGCTGCAGGCCGTCAAGCCGCTGCTCGAGCGCGAGCTGCAGGAAATCCGCCAGCAGATGCGCAAGAACATCAAGGACACGCGCAAGCTCGGCAGCTACCTCGAGCAGGTCACGGTCAACCTGCTCGAGCACCTGCACCTGTTCGAGAACGGCGAGCCCGACGACGAACCCGAGCGCAAGGAGGCGCTGGCGCAGGTGCTGGCGCGCTACCGCGTCAACCTGGTGGTCGACAACGCGGGCGCGCGCGGCGCGCCGGTGATCGTCGAGAACAACCCGCTGTTCCGCCCGCTGTTCGGCAGCATCGAGTACCTGTCCGAGAACGACGTGCTGGTGACCGACTTCTCGCGCATCCGCGCCGGCAGCCTGCTCAAGGCGCATGGCGGCTTCCTGATGCTGCACATGCGCGACCTGCTGGCCGACGAGCTGGTGTGGGAGAAGCTGCGCCGCTTCCTGCGCAACGGCCGGCTGCAGATCGAGGAGCCGGCGGTGGTCTATTCGGCCCAGGCCTCGACCTCGCTCGAGCCCGAGGCGGTCGACATCGACGTCAAGCTGGTGCTGGTCGGATCGGACGAGCACTACTACGCGCTGCAGGAAGGCGACCCCGAGTTCGCGCGCCATTTCCGCGTCAAGGTCGACTTCGCCGACAGCTTCCTGGCCAGCGACGCGACCCGGCGCGCCAGCGGCGTCTTCGTCGCCCATGTCTGCGACAGGCTCGGGCTGCCGCACTTCAGCGCGGCGGCAGTGGCCGCCGTGATCGAGGACAGCCACCGCCAGGCCGAGGACCAGGCGCGCCAGTGCGCGGCCTTCTCGCGCACCGAGGCGCTGGTGGTCGAGAGCGCGGGGACGGCGCAGGCACGCGGCGCGCGCCAGGTCGATGCCGACGACGTGGCCGCCGCGCTGCAGGCGCAGCGCCACCGCCACGACTACCTGGAGCAGCGCCTGCGCGACGCGATCGCCGACGGCGAGCGCATCATCGCGCTCGACGGCGCGCGCGTCGGCCAGCTCAACGGACTGACCGTGATCGACCTCGGCGACTACCGCTTCGGCCAGCCGATGAAGGTGACCGCGCGCACCGTCGCCGGCACCGAGGGCCTGCTCAACATCGAGCGCGAGGTCGAGCTGTCGGGCCCGATCCACGACAAGGCGGTGCTGATCCTGCAGAGCTACCTGGCGGCGCTGTTCGGCCATATCGCGCCGCTGGCGCTCAGCGCCTCGATCGTGTTCGAGCAGGAGTACCACGGCGTCGAGGGCGACTCGGCCAGCTGCGCGGAGCTCTACGCGCTGCTGTCATCGCTGTCGGGCCTGCCGCTGCAGCAGGGCATCGCGGTCACCGGCGCGATCAGCCCGTTCGGCGAGGTGCTGCCGATCGGCGGTGTCAACGAGAAGATCGAGGGTTTCTTCGCGGTCTGCCGCGAGGTCGGACTCAACGGCCGCCAGGGCGTGCTGATCCCGGCGCGCAACCGGCGCCACCTGATGCTGTCGCGCGAGGTCTGCGCGGCGGTCGAGCGCGGCGACTTCCAGATCCACGTCGCCAGCCATGTCAGCGAGGGCGCCGAGCTGCTGATGGGCCTGCCCTTCGGTGCCGACCCGGCCCAGTCCTGCCCGGTCGCCCTGCCCGGCCCGGCCTGCGCCCAGGGCGCGGCGGGCTATCCGGCCGACAGCATCCTGGGCCGCGCCGAGGCCACGCTGCAGGCCTTCCGGCGCGCCTGCCTGCGCGCTGCCAACCCGAAAGCCTGGCGCCGGCGCTGAGCTGGTTCATACTCGGGGGCTGGATCCGGCCGACGATCAGGCCGAAACGCTTTACCGACACCTATCCCATGAGCATCGAACAAGACGAAACGAGCCTGCCCCCGCTGCACTGGAACGACCAGTACCTGCTCGGCTACACGCCGATCGACGGCATCCACGAGGAATTCGTCGGCCTGGTCGGCCGCATGCAGACCGCGCCCGACGCCGAGCTGCCGGGCCTGCTCGACCAGTTCGCCGCGCACTGCGAGGATCACTTCGAGACCGAGAACCGCTGGATGCGCGAGACCGACTTCCCGCCGCGCGACTGCCACATCGACGAGCATGCCGCCGTGCTGGCCTCGGTGCGCGAGGTCCAGGCCCTGCCGCCCGAGGAGAAGGTCGAGGTCATCCGCAACCTGGTCGAGGCGCTGGCCGACTGGTTCCCCAAGCATGCCGACCAGCTCGACTCGGCGCTGGCGCACTGGATGAGCAAGGAGCGCCTGGGCGGCAAGCCCGTGGTGCTGCGCCGCGGCCTGCAGCTGCGCTGAAGCGGCCCGGCGGGGCTAGCGACCGGGATCGCCGGCCCCGGCAGCCGCCAGGCGCTCGGCCTCCAGCTTCTCGGCCGCCTGCATGCGATAGACCTCGTCGATCAGCTCGCGCAGCAGCTTGATGTCCTCCGACTGGTCGTTGAGCCGGGTGCTCATGATGATGGCCGAGGTCGCGTTGGCCTCGAGCAGCGGTCGGTAGACGACTTCCTCGCGCCTCGCCTTCTGCACGCTCTCGGGGACCACGCACAGCCCCATTCCCGAGGCAACCAGGCCGAGCGCAGTCTGCATCTCCTGGATCTCGTGCACCTCGGCCGGCTCAAGGCCCCGGTCGCGAAACAGCGACAGCACGCTGTCGGCGTAGCTGGGCCGCGGCTTGCGCGGATAGATCAGCAGCGGATTGGCAGCCACCTCGGGCAGACTGACCGTACCCGATCCCTTGGCGAGCGGGTGACCGCTGGGTATCGCCACCACCAGTCTCTCCTCGCGCAGCACCTCGCGCTTGAGCGACGGGTCGTCGAAGCGCACCCGGCCGAAGCCGACGTCGATCTGGCCGGCCTTGAGCGCCCCCACCTGCTCGATCGAGGTCTTCTCGACCAGCACCAGCTGCGTCTGCGGATTGCGGTCCCGGAACAGGCGCGCGATGCGCGGCAGCGCGCCATACATGGACGACGCCACGAAGCCCACCACCAGGCGGCGCTCGACCTGTGACAGGCGGCGCGTCATCACGATCGCCTCGTCGAACTGCTCGAGCATGCGAACCGCGCGCCCATAGAAGAAGCGCCCGGCCTCGGTCAGCGCCAGCGGCCTGGCCTCGCGGTCGAGCAGCTGCAGGCCCAGCTCGTCCTCGAGCTGCTGGATCTGCCGGCTCAAGGGCGGCTGCGAGATGTAGAGCCGCTCGGCCGCCCGGGTGAAGCTGCGCTCCTGTGCGACCGCGACAAAATACTTGAGGTGACGGAAGTCCATGGCGATCGATACCTACAGGGTATGGAAAGATTCTAAAACAGTCTTTGATCTGAACGGCGATTTCTTCGTAAGATTCATGTCGGAAAACAAGCAAGCCACCGGGGCAGCAGCGCTGAACGCAGCAAGCTGCTTACGGAGGCGTAGACGGCACGGTGATGTTGGCCGCCTCAGGAGACAAGACAAGCAGCAGCGTACGCGCCCCTGCCTGCGCGACCCTGACTGGCCAGCCCGCCTGCCTTCTGCAAGGTCCGGCCCAGGCCCCCATTTCCTGGTCCAGACTTGCCTGTCCCCACTGCACACACGCAACACAGGAGATCCAATAATGAGCAAGCAAACCCTGCGCGAGCGCCTGGACGGCATGCTGGTCGATGACCACGACACAGGCCTGCACCGCGTCAAGCGTTCCGTCTTCACCGATCCGGAACTGTTCGACCTCGAGATGAAGCACATCTTCGAAGGCAACTGGATCTACCTGGCGCACGAGAGCCAGATCCCGAACAACGGCGACTACCTCACCACCCACATCGGCCGCCAGCCGGTCATGATCACCCGCAACCGCGCCGGTGAGCTGAACTGCTTCATCAACGCCTGTGCCCACCGCGGCGCGCAGCTGGCCCGCTTCAAGACCGGCAACAAGTCGACCTTCACCTGCCCCTTCCACGGCTGGACCTTCAACAACTCGGGCAAGCTGCTCAAGATCAAGGATCCCGAGAACACCGGCTACCCCGACTCCTTCAACAAGGACGGCAGCCACGACCTGACCAAGATCGCCAAGTTCGAGAACTACCGCGGCTTCCTGTTCGGCTCGCTGAACGCCGACGTCCAGTCGCTGGAAGATCACCTGGGCGAGTCGCGCAAGATCATCGACATGATCGTCGACCAGTCGCCGGAAGGCCTGGAAGTGCTGCGTGGCGCCTCGACCTACTGGTTCGAAGGCAACTGGAAGCTGCAGGCCGAGAACGGCGCCGACGGCTACCACGTGACCGCCGTGCACTGGAACTACGCTGCCACCCAGGCTGCCCGCAAGGAGCGCGAAGCCGGCAACGACCAGATCAAGGCCATGAGCGCCGGCGGCTGGGCCAAGAAGGGCGGCGGATCCTACTCGTTCGAGAACGGCCACCTGCTGCTGTGGACCCGCTGGGACAACCCGGAAGACCGTCCGCTGTACCCGGTTCGTGAGCAGCTCGCCGAGCGCGTGGGCGCCAACCAGGCCGAGTGGATGATCAACAACTCGCGCAACCTGGCCCTGTACCCGAACGTCTACCTGATGGACCAGTTCAGCTCGCAGATCCGCGTGCTGCGCCCGATCTCCGTCGACAAGACCGAAGTCACCATCTACTGCATTGCCCCCAAGGGTGAGAGCGCCGAGGCCCGCGCCCGCCGCATCCGCCAGTACGAGGACTTCTTCAACGCCACCGGCATGGCCACCCCGGACGACCTGGAAGAGTTCCGCTCCTGCCAGCAGGGCTACAACGGCGCTGCCGCCGAGTGGAACGACATGTCGCGCGGTGCCGAGCATTGGGTCAAGGGTCCCGATGCCGAAGCCGACAAGATCGGCCTCAAGCCCATCCTGTCGGGCGTCAAGACCGAAGACGAAGGCCTCTACGTCGCCCAGCACACCTACTGGGTCGAGCAGATGCGCAAGGCCGTCGACGCCGAAGAAGCTGCACAAGCCAACGCCAAGTAATCACCGGAGAGCATTAGCATGACCATCTCTTACGAAAACGTCTGCGCCTTCCTGTTCCAGGAAGCCCGCCTGCTCGATGACCGTGAATGGGACGCCTGGATCGAGATGTACGATCCGAAGGCCGAGTACTGGATGCCCGCCTGGGCCGATGACGGCGAGCTGACCACCGATCCGCAGTCCGAGATCTCGCTGATCTACTACCCGACCCGCGGCGGCCTGGAAGATCGCGTCTTCCGCATCCGTACCGAGCGTTCGAGCGCGACCATTCCGGACACCCGCACCTCGCACAACATCACCAACGTCGAGATCGTCGAGCGCAACGGTGACGTGGTCAAGGTCCGCCACAACTGGTTCACGCTGAGCGTGCGCTACAACCACACCGACACCTTCGCCGGCACCACCTTCGTAACGATCGACTTCTCGGGCGCCAAGCCGGTGTTCAAGTCGAAGAAGGTCGTGCTCAAGAACGACTACATCCGTCACGTCCTCGACGTCTACCACCTGTAATCCTGTCCGGCGCCCAGGGTGGCGCCAACTCGGGTAAAGTAGTCTCGGCGCCGACCTCTCAAGGGTGGGCGCCGGTCTTTTTACCCCTGGCGGCCCCCGCCTCCCACGCCCGAACCACCGCAACTACCATGACGACTTACAAGATCGCCCTTAACTTCGAGGATGGCGTTACGCGCTTCATCGACTGCAAAGACACCGAGACCGTTGCCGACGCGGCGTACCGCCAGAAGATCAACGTGCCGATCGACTGCCGTGACGGCGCGTGCGGCGCCTGCAAGTCGAGCTGCGAATCGGGCGAGTTCGACATGGGCAGCAACTACATCGACGATGCCCTGACCGAAGAGGAACTCAAGCAAGGCTTCGTGCTGACCTGCCAGATGCGCCCGAAGAGCGACTGCGTCGTCGGCATCCCGGCCTCGTCTGCTGTCTGCAAGACCGCCCAGGCCAGCATGAAGACCACCATCAAGTCGGTCAAGTTGGTTTCCGACAGCACCATCGCGCTGACCGTCGCCGGCGACGACATCGCCAAGCTGTCCTTCCTGCCGGGCCAGTACGCCAACCTGCAGGTGCCGGGCACCGAGGCCCACCGCGCCTACTCCTTCAGCTCCATGCCCAAGGACGGCGAGGTCTCGTTCCTGATCCGCAACGTGCCGGGCGGCCTGATGAGCACCTACCTGCGCGAGCAGGCCAAGCCGGGCGACGCCATGGTCATGAACGGCCCCAAGGGCAGCTTCTACCTGCGCGAGATCACCCGCCCGGTCATGATGCTGGCCGGCGGCACCGGCCTGGCGCCCTTCACCGCCATGCTCGACAAGATCGCGGCGGCCGGTGGCAGCCCCTTCCCGGTGCACCTGATCTACGGCGTCAACAACGACACCGACTTGGTCGACGTCGACAAGCTCGAAGCCTTCGCCAAGGCCATGCCCAACTTCAGCTACGCGCTGGTCGTGGTCGACGCCAACAGCGCCCAGCCGAAGAAGGGCTACGTCACCAACCACATCGAAGCCGGCCAGCTGTACGACGGCGAGCTCGACATGTACCTGTGCGGCCCGCCGCCCATGGTCGAAGCGGTCAACCAGTACCTGCGCGACCAGAACATCAAGCCCGTCAGCTTCCACTACGAGAAGTTCGCCGCCAGCGCCTGATCGCTGCCCCTCATCCAACAGCCCGTGCAAACGGGCTTTTTCTTGCGTAACACCATGAGCAAACGATTCAAGAACAAGGTCTGCGTCATCACCGGCGCGGGACAAGGCATCGGCCAGGGCGTGGCCCTGCGCATGGCCAAGGAAGGCGCCAAGCTGGTGCTGGTTGACCGCTCCGAAATCGTGTTCGAGCTCAGCGCCCAGCTCGAGAAGAAGGGCATCGAAGTCCTGGCCCTCACCGGCGACATGGAAAAGGCCGGTGACTGCGACAAGGTCATGAAGAAGGCCGCCGAGAAGTTCGGCCGCATCGACGTGCTGGTCAACAACGTCGGCGGCACGATCTGGGCCAAGCCCTTCGAGCACTACAAGACCAAGGAGATCGAGGCCGAAGTGCGCCGCTCCCTGTTCCCGACCCTGTGGTGCTGCCATGCCGTGCTGCCCTACATGATCGAGCAGAAGGGCGGCGCCATCGTCAACGTCTCGTCGATCGCCACCCGCGGCGTCAACCGCGTGCCCTACGGCGCTGCCAAGGGCGGCGTCAACGCGCTGACCGCCTGCCTGGCGTTCGAGAACGCCGAGCGCGGCATCCGCGTCAACGCGATCGCCACCGGCGGCACCGAGGCGCCCCCGCGCCGCGTGCCGCGCAACGCCGCCGAACAGAGCGCGCAGGAAAAGGTCTGGTACCAGATGATCGTCGACCAGACTATCAGCTCCAGCCTGATGAAGCGCTACGGCACCATCGACGAGCAGGTCAACGCGATCTGCTTCCTGGCCTCGGACGAAGCTTCCTACATCACTGGCGTGACCATGCCGGTCGGTGGCGGCGACCTGGGCTGATAGTCGCAAGCCGAAGCGACTGACAAGGACCGGGCGGGAAACCGCCCGGTCTTTTTTCATGTGCGCCCATGCTGCGGGCACACGAAAAAAAACCGCCCGAATCGGGCGGTTGGTCTGAACTTAGCGGCCAGCAGCCGCTACAGGGATCAGGCGTTTGCTGCGGCGAGCTTGAGGGCAGGCTTGGCAGCTGCGCTGCGCCCCATCGGCAGCACCAGGGTCAGCACCCCGCCGACCGCGGCAATACCAGCCAGGATCTGGAAGGTGGTGTCGATCGGCAGCTCGGCCTGCTGCATGTAGCCGACGACGAGCGGGCCGACGACGCCACCGAGGCGGCCGAAGCCCGCGCACCAGGCCACGCCAGCACCGCGCACATTGGTGCGGTAGTAGTTCGAGACCAGGCCGTAGATCAGCACCTGGGTGCCGCTGGTGCCGAGTCCGACGACCGCGACGATGGCGAGCAGCCCGGCCACCGGGAAGCCCATCGTCATCAGGAAGATCGAGACGGCACCGATCGCAAAGCAGGCGACGACGACCGACTTGGCGCCGAAGCGGTCAGCGACTTTCGACGCGACCAGTGCACCGATCACCGCTCCGCCGTTGAGGATCAGCAGGAACTCCAGCGAACCCTTGGCATTGAAGCCGGCCTTGCCCATCAGCACCGGCAGCCAGGTGTTGAGCGAGTAGACCAGCAGCAGGCCGAGGGCGCTCATCAGGCCCAGCAGCACGGTGGGGCCCAGGTAGTCTGCGAACAGGCCGACGAAGCCCTTGCGGCTGCCAGCGACGGCCGGTGCATTGGCATGCGCCGGATGCGCCTCGGGCAGCGGGACACCGGTGCGCTCGGACAGCGCGCGCGCTTCTTCCAGGCGGCCATGCGAAGCCAGCCAGGCGACCGACTCGGGCATCTTGAAGTAGGCCAACGGCAGCAGCGTCACGAAGGGCAGCGCGCCGAGCCAGAACATGCCGCGCCAGCCGATGCTCTCGAGCACCATGATCGCCAGCAGAGCGGCCAGCAGGCTACCCAGCGGGATGCCCGAATAGACGATCGCGTTGCACAGGTTCTTCTTGTCCTTGGGTGCGTATTCGGCGACCAGCGCGCCGGTGGTGGCGACCAGTGCGCCGACGCCCAGGCCGGTGATGAAGCGCATCCAGCCGAAGCTGGCTGCGTCGGACGTCATCGCGGTGATGCCCATGCCGATCGAGAACCAGGCGTAGGAGCCCAGCATGACCTTGCGGCGACCGATGATGTCGCCGACGGTGCCGGCCATCAGCGCGCCGACGAGCACTCCGAACAGCGCGTAGCTGCCGAGCTGGCCGGCGATCGCGGGATTGATCTGACCGATCTGGGTCGGATCGCTCAGGAATTGCTTGACGACGGCGCCGTAGACGACGAGGTCGTAGCCGTCGAAGATCAGGCCGACGGTGGCCAGCGACACCACCCACAGGATGGTTCGCAGGCGGCGTGCTTCTTGCACGGATTGGTCAGGAGTTGCCATGAGGGTTCCAGATTGGGGGAGAGAAAATGGCCCGCCGGGGACGGACCATCAACAAGTGGCTTGCCGGCCCTCAGGCCGGCGACGTGGTGCATTCTAAGTCTGACAATACTTGTTAGGAATAAGTAATAACCCGAACTAGTTGATGAATCATCTAGATTAAGCCTGAATCAGGGCTGGTTACCGTCGAAATCGAGCCCAGACCATGCCCCACAGGCATGTATCCATACTAAAAAGGTATTAATTGAAAGGATTCACTGACCCCTGGCGTTGAGGCATGTCAAGCGATGGCTTGATCGGATCAAACCGGAAGCCAAGGCCCTGAACCGGTCATCTGGTCGGACGGAGCACAAGCCCTTGTTCCGGCATCGCCCGAGAATCATCGGCACGAGGTACGCTCACGCTGATCGGCAAGATCGGCCTGGAGCAAGTCGAGCTCAAGTGCCGGCTTGGCGCTCAGGCCAGTATCTGATACATTATTTTTATTTTTCGGAGACAAAATGAATCACGCCTACATCTGCGACGCGATCCGCACTCCTTTCGGCCGCTACGGCGGTGCACTGTCAGGCGTGCGCGCCGACGATCTCGGCGCCGTGCCGATCCGGGCCCTCATCGAGCGCAACCCCGGCGTGGACTGGAAGGCAGTCGACGACGTGATCTATGGCTGCGCCAACCAGGCTGGCGAGGACAACCGCAACGTCGCACGCATGTCCAGCCTGCTCGCGGGACTGCCGGTCGACGTGCCGGGCACCACGCTCAACCGCCTGTGCGGCTCGGGCCTTGATGCCGTCGGCTCGGCCGCACGTGCCATCAAGGCCGGCGAGGCCCGCCTGATGATCGCCGGCGGCGTCGAGAGCATGAGCCGTGCGCCCTTCGTCATGCCCAAGGCCGAATCCGCCTTCAGCCGCTCCAACGCAGTCTACGACACCACCA
>JBDLTM010000063.1:0-10127 GCA_039805805.1 Pseudomonadota bacterium
ATCCAGGACATAGCGCGCGTGCTGATATTCGTGATCGAGCACGGCCAGGCTGTCCTCCTCTTCGACGCGGCAGGACTCGCATGTCGCAAGCTCGGAGGGGATCGGAAACGTGATCACCATGGTGGCTCCGGTTCCCGGAACATAGCCCAGCGGCGACGGCGACAGCACTCGCCAGCGCAGCAACTGCTGCAGCAGATCCGACTCTGCCACGGCCAGGGGCTCCACCTGCCAGCGGGCCAGGTTGAAGAAGCGTGCCAGCCTCGAGGCCTCGAGGTTGTTGCCATAGGTCAGGGTCTCGATTCGCTGCCCGGTACGCTGGAGCCACTGCGTCATCTCGGATTGCGCAGGTACCCGGTTCCTGGGCAGGCCGGATTTTTCCAGGAAGGCGACCATGCGCCCGAAGGACTCGCCCTGGCGGCCGAGGTCGGGCTGTGCCAGCACGAGCACTTGCGGCATGTCGGCCAGCAGGAAGGCTGGCGGACGCTCCGGCGCTGAAATCCAATCACGCAAGGACAGCATCGGCAGTTCGGACTCAGGCCCGGGGGCTGCCGGGATGCTGCCGGACTCGGCAGCTGCATGCAGCACGGCCGCTGCGAGCCAGACCAGGCCAGCCGAGCGCACGAGCGACGGTCGCCGGCCTGGCGTCACGGCCTGTCCCTGGCCTGTTCCGGAACATGGTGGACCAGCACCCTGACGCGCCGGTTGATGCTGGCGGCCGGGTCTTCGGGACTGAGCAATTCGCTGGCTCCCTTGCCGACGACGCGGAACTTCTTGCCACCGAGCTCGGGAACAGAATGCAGGTAACGCCTGACGCTCATGGCGCGTCGCAGCGAAAGCGCGCGGTTGTAGGCTGCGCTGCCGACACCATCGGTATGGCCTTCGATCATGACCGAGCTGATGCCGGAGAGCTCCCGGGAAGCCAGCGCCTGGGAAAGCTTCTGGAGCAGGTCGACTCCCTCGGGCGTGAGCTGGTCGGAGTCGAAGTCGAACTGGATATGCAGGTCGACATGCCGCACCTCGACGGCATGGACGCGAGGAGCGGGCTTGCCGCCAGGCTGGTGCGGAAACTCGAGCGACAGCCCGCGGGTGCGGCCTGGCGAACTGGCCGCCTCGGGCTTGAGCGCATCGATGATGTTCTGCGTGCTGGGTGACTGGGGATCGGGTCCGGCTGGGGACTGCTGAGCCTGCGATGAGGTCGCAAGCAGCAGGACCGCGACCAGCAGAACCGGCCAGCGCCGCGTCGCGCAGACTGCGCTGAAAATGCTCATATCGACCTCCCTGGATGCCGCTATCCACGGCTTTTGATGATTGCGGGGTGCTGGCGTTTGAACGGCAGGCCGCAAGCTGATATTTTTTTCATCCTAGCATGGTCAAAGCGACAGGCCAATGCCTCATTCCCGTGGCTGAAACGGCAACGTCATGACCTTGGCTGGATCGAGCAGTACGGTCAGCTCATCCCTGACGCTCACGCAGAGCGCCGAGTAGTTGTCGTGACCGGCCTTGCCCCGGCGCCTGATGGTGGTGGCCATCTCATCGAGCCAATCCACGCCCGCCTTCGTCCGCGACAAGGCAAGCTCCATCTCGGCGTCCTGCAGGTATTCCCACCAGCCGTCCGAGCAGAGCAGCAAGCAGTCGCCGGGCGAGACCTCGATCGGATGCGGCGAGACAGTCATCTCGATGGCTCCAGCAGCACCGATGGCAGAAGTCAGCAGGTTGCGCTTGGGATGGGTGCGCAGCAGTTCGGCATTGCCGTAGCCCGCATCGACCATCTGCTGCACCAGGCTGTGGTCGCAGGTCCTGGACAGCAAACCGGCCCGCCTGAAATGGTAGATGCGCGAGTCGCCGACATGGGCCAGGACTGCGCGTTCGCAACTGCGATCGAGCAGAAGGAGGGCGGCGGTCGCGTGCATGTCATCTCGGGTCGACCCGCTGGTCTTCTCGGCAATGACTGCGTCGTTGGCCGCCTTGAGCAGGCTCAGAGCATGCTGGCAAGAGACCTCTGGCAGCTCCTTGAAGCGGCGCAGCACGGTGCTGACGACCAGCCTCGAGGCGAGATCGCCGCTGCCATGCCCGCCGGCGCCGTCGGAAAGGACCCAGCAGCCCGTGGCGTCGGACTGCCAGTAGCCACAGGCATCCTCGTTGCGCGGACGTCCGCCTGTCTCGGAGATGTAGCAGGTGTCGAGTTCGAGCATCGCGCCCTCTCAGCTTGAGCCAGTGGAATCGGCCCGCGCCTCGCGGTCGCTGGCCTGCAACTGGCCGACCTGCTGCTCGTAGGCCTCGAGAAAGGCCTTGCCGAACAGCGCATTGAAATCGTCCGACGCCTCGCGTGCCAGTCCGGCGTAATGCTGCTGGTACAGGTCCCACAGCCTGGACTTGCGTCCGGAAGGCTGCAGCCGGTCCAGCAGGCTGTGCGCGGCCACCCTGGCCTCGAGCACGCTCGGCTCGAAGCGCTCCAGCACTCCGGCGAGCGCCGAGCGCATGCCTGCCATCAGGCCCAGCTGGTGCGCGCGCAGGTCGTCGTAGGCGTCGCGCATCGCTTCCCTGGCGCCCATGAAGCCCTGGCTTCGGGCCGTCAGCATCTGCGCCAGCGCGAATGCGAGGTCGGGCGAGAACTTGAGCGGGTTGTTGTCGCGGCTTGCGATCATCGTGGCCTCGGCCCGCACCTCGCGCTTGGTGACGGCGCGCGCCTTGAGCAGGTCGAGGGTGCCCTGCGTGGCTTCGCGCAGCATCGAGCCAATCTGCTCCATCAGCTGTGGGGTCAGACCCTGCGGCAAGTCGATCGGGATGCCCAGGCCACGCAGGAACGCTGCCTGCAAATCGGCATCCTGAGCGGAAGCTGAAGGAGCAGGCGTGCCGTGACCCTCCTGGTGCTGCGCCAGCCCCCGCTTGCGCTCCTTCCAGGACAGCACCATGCCCTGCTGCGGCTCCGGCTCAGGTCTTGCCTGGACCACAGTCGGCGGCGGCAGATCCACCACCGGTTCAGAAAGGGGCTTGAGCGCTTGCTGGGCACTGAAGGGCTGCTGCAGCAAGGGCGCATCGTCGCGCTGCGGCTCTGCCAGCGGGCCGGTCGCCGGGACGCGCTCGGCGCCGAACAGCGCGAGCGGATCGGTCTCGTGGCCAGCGGTCGGCAGTGATGCGTCGAGCGGGGTACCGGCAAGCGAGTCGGCCTGCCCGCTGCCCAAGCCGAACAGGGCGTCGATCGACGCCGATCCAGTGTCATGCCCCAGCCCCAGCACATCACCTGCACCAGGCCCGGGGGCTGGCGCAAGCCTGGGAAAGGGATCGGCCGGCGCTTGAGGCTCGGCCTCAGGTCCTCGCCCGGCTGCCGCAAACACCGAGAACGGGTCCTCGCTGACAGCTTCGGCAGGACGGGGCTCTGCAGGCGGCACCGAAGCGCAGGATACCGATGCAGGACGCTCGACCAGCAGCTCGTACTCCCCCATCGTGATGATCTCGCCACCGGCCAGGACGAGACGTTCCCCCTTGCTGAGCGCCCTGCCGTCGACCCGTGACGGATTGGTGCCCTGGTCGATCAGCCCGAAGTTGCGGCCATCGAAATCAATCCTGGCCTGTACGCGAGAGACATGGCGCTCGGGATCGGGCAAGGCCAGCTCGTTGCCGGGCTCGCGCCCCAGTTTGCCACCACGCTGGTCGAAATCGAAGGCGATCGGCCGTGGCGGCGGCACGCCGCGGTAGCGGATGACGGTAATGCGCAAGGCGAGCCTCCCCGATGCAGCTGCAGGCTCATGCCGGCCTGGATTCAGCGATCCGTTCATGGGACCGGACAATGGAGAAGCTATCGGTCCGAGGCCTGTCTTGTCAAGCTCTGCTTTTGTGGCGAAGATGAGCCCAGATGATCTCGATGCCAGCGGCACCCAGTGAGCGACAACGACCCTGAATCCACTCGCGTGATCGGAGCCATTCCCAAGGCAAGGTCCAGCATCCCGCCACCACCAGCGACCGTCGTGCTGCCGGCGGGGACTCGACTGTCCGACGAATTCGAGATCGTGGGCCTGGTCGGCCAAGGGGGCTTCGGCATCGTGTATCTGGTCGACGACCATGCGCTGCAACGGCGGGTCGCGGTCAAGGAATACATGCCGGCCTCGCTGGCCATGCGCAGCCCTGAGGGCCGCGTGGTCCCGAAATCCGGGCACGACGCCGAGACCTTCGGCGTCGGCCTGCGCAGCTTCGTCAACGAGGCCCGGCTGCTGGCCCGCTTCGACCATCCGGCACTGCTCAAGGTCTACCGCTTCTGGGAAGCCAATGGCACGGCCTACATGGCCATGCCCTACTACCAGGGCCGAACGCTCAAGCAGTGGTTCGGCCCTGGATCCAGCCCGCCCGACGAGGCCTGGATGCGCAGGGTGCTGCTGCCGGTGATGGACGCGCTCGCCTTGCTGCACAGCGAGAACTGCTTCCACCGCGACGTCGCGCCCGACAACATCATGCTGCTTGAAGGCGAGCGGCCGGTGCTGCTGGACTTCGGCGCCGCGCGCCGGGTCATCGGCGACATGACCCAGGCGCTGACCGTCATCCTCAAGCCGGGCTACGCGCCGATCGAGCAGTACGCCGAGATGCCCGGAGTCAAGCAGGGCGCCTGGACCGACGTCTATGCGCTCGCGGCGGTCATCCACTGGATGATCACCGGCCACACCCCGCCGCCGGCGGTCGGCCGCATGTTGAGCGACAGCTACGAGCCGCTGCTGCGACTGGCCGGTGAGCGCTACTCGGAGCGCTTCCTGCGCGGAATAGACCGCTGCCTGTCGGTCAGGGGCGAGGAGCGGCCCCAGACCATGGAAGCGATGCGCGAACTGCTCGGCTGGAACCTGTCAGCGCCCGCGGCCATCGATCCGCGAATGGCCATCCCGTCGATGCCAACCGTGCTGTCGGCTTCCGACAGTGTCACGCCGGCCTCGACCCAGGATCTGACTGCAGCCAGCACGCCGCGGCAAGTTGACGCCCCGTTGGCGCAGGGCAGCAAGCGCCCGCTACTGCTGACGGGCTTGGCAGTCTTGCTGCTGGTGGTCACCGCTGCGGCATGGTGGATTTTCAGCAAGCCGCAGCCTGCGCCTCCGCCCGCACCAGTGGCAGCCTTGCCTGCTCCTGCAGTTGAACCTGCACCTGAACCGCAGCACACTGTACTCCCACCGCCCGCCCCCAGGGTCACCCCGATCGCGCTCTCGATCAGCACGCCCTCGGGCAGCAGGCGATTCGGACAGGGCCAGCCTGTCTCGATCAGGGTGCAGCCGGGACAGCAAGCGTTTGTCTACTGCTTCATGCGGGACGCCAAGGGCGAGCTGATGCGCTTCTTTCCCAACCGCTTCCAGCCTTCGGCCGTGGTCGATCCAGCGGGAATCGAGCTGCCAGGCAAGCTCAAGTTCAGAATCAACGCCGACTTCAAGGGCCAGCCCGAATGGATCGCCTGCGCCGCCAGCCCGGTCGGGCTGGATCAGCACCCCTTGCTGGCCAGCGGCGACTTCGTGGCGCTGGCCGCAGCAGGAGTGGATGAGCTGAGGGCCCAGCTGGCTGCGCTGGCCGGCCCTCAGATGGGCTGGTCCTTGCTGGAGCTGCAGAAGCGCTGAGGAAATCTGCGCGATGCACGCGATCAAGGGATCAGGTGCGTTGCCTGGCCGGCAAAGGCGACACCGATCACGCCACCCCAGACGCACAGCAGCTGGCTGCTGTCGTTGAGCGCCGGCTGCCCGCCGATCAGCACGCTGGCAGATCCCGGCACCCAGGGCGACAACGTATTGGGCACGCAGGGCATGGGTGTCAGAACGCCCATGGCCGCTGCCGTGGCCGACATCACGGCCGGATTGGCCGGACAACTGCACATGCCAAAGGGCATGATGTTGGCCACGGGCAGGTGGTCCATGATGTTGGCGGCGGGCAAGCCGCTGCTCATGACCCGGTTGAGCGGCAAGACTTGCAGGCTGGCAGGCGCCAGCCCGAAGGTGCAGCGCAACAATGCTCCGTGGCAGACCTGCATCGGCATGTTCTGGCCCTCCATCAGGGCGGCGGCGGCTTGGCTGCCTTCGGCTTCCTGACCGGCTTTTCCTGCCTGAGCTTGCCTTTCCTGGTGCCGGAGCCGCTGCCAGCGCTGCCGCCGCTGTTGATCATGACCAGGGTGCCGCTGATGGTCACGCCGCCAGGCCCTATGTCGACGAAGCTGTTGCCGGCGACGAGCGAAATCTGCACGCCAGCCTCCAGCACCAGCTTGACGCCCGACTTGAGGTGGATCTCCTGATCGGCATCGGCCGCCAGCTTGCCCCCGACCTTGAGCTGCCAGTCCTGTAGCACCTCGGCGAGCTGCGACTTCTCGACCCGGATCAGCCGGTCAGCAGCGACTTCGAGATGCTGCTCGCCACCGACGCTCTCGACCGAGTCGAGCTTGACCACGAGGTGGCGCTCGCCATCGACCTGCTCGATGCTGTCCCTGGCCACGCTGCGATGCAGTTCACTGTCGTAGGCCTCGCTGGCGTCCTTCATCACGTTGAGGTGACGCTCACCCTTGATGGTCTGGAACTGGTCATGCCCGACGCCAAGATGGCTGTCGTTGCCGACAGATTCGACCCGGTCGTGCTCGGTGTTGAGCGTCTGGTCGCGCTCGGCATGGATGCGCAGTTCCTCCTCGCCCTTGCGGTCCTCGAATCGGATCTCGTTGTAGTTTTCGACTCCGCCCTGCAAGGAGGAACGGGATCGGATTCCGCTGCGCGTCATGTGCTCGGGCAGCGCGTAGGGCGGCAGCTGCTCGGCGTTGTAGACCCTGCCGGTCACGATCGGGCGATCCGGGTCGCCTTCCAGAAACTCGACCACCACCTCCTGTCCGACGCGGGGGATGGCGATCATGCCCCAGCTCTGTCCAGCCCAGGGCTGGGCGACCCGGATCCAGCACGAGCTGCTCTCGTCCTGGCGGCCGTAGCGATCCCAGTGGAACTGGACCTTGATGCGGCCATAGCGGTCGGTATGGATTTCCTCCCCGGCACGACCGACCACGATCGCAGTCTGCGGTCCGGTGATCAGTGGCCGCTGGGTGCAGCGCTCGGGCATGAAAGGCTGATCGGCCGGCAGCACCTGCAGGCTGACGCGGAAGAACTCCTCGTCTGCCGCCCCGGACTCTTGCGCCTGGTCGACGACCCGATAGCTCGCTGCCGACACCAGCAACTGCTGCCTGGGGTCCTGGTGCGGATGATGCTGCAGCACGAAGCGCCTGCCGCTGGCCAGGCCCAGTGCATTGCCCTCGGCGTGGAATTGCTCATGACGCTGCTGCAGCGACTCGACCCTCACCCTGGCCAGCCGCTCACCCTCGATGCGCTGGGCATAAGGCCCCGGGAAGTCGAAACGCTCAAGCTCGGCTGGAGGGCAGTTGGGCTCTGGCCGCAGCGCGTCCGCGCTGACCTGCAGGTCGGCCCGGGGCTTCTCGAAGTCGAAGTCGCGCAGCACGCAGCGCGCGCTCTGGATCTCCGCGCTGCGGCTCCAGCGCCGGATACCCTCGAGCTGGCGGCTGCTGTTCGGGCCTGGCTCCAGGAAGCTGAGCTTGCCAGCCCCCGGAATCGGCTCGTGCACATGACTGCGATCGGCGATCACGATCGTGTGCCGGCCATCCTGGTGCAGCCAGTAGCCATGCATGCCGTCCTGCTCCATCAGTCGGGTCACGAAGTCGAAGTCGCTCTCGCGGTACTGGACGCAATAGGGCCGGCTCGGATAGGGCTCGCCCAGTTCGAAGCGGTAGTCGGCCAGCTCATGGTCGGCGAAGACTTCCGCGATGATTTCGCGCGTCGTCCTGTCCTGGAAGATGCGGCAGTCGCTGGTTCGGGTCAGCAGCCAGGTCCATGGCCGGAGCATGATCCGGTACTCATGGAGCCGGCCCCGGCTTGAGCCTTGCTCGAAGGCAGCCGCGATGCCGTTGAACTCGCGCTGCGCGCCAGCGGGAGTCCGCAGCTGCACCGACATGGGATAGCCGAGCAGTTCGTCGGAACGGATGTCCGCGCGGCGTGACAGCGCGAGCAGGCGATATTCCGCACCGAGCGACAGTCCATCCTCGCCTTCCAGTCGGCAGAACAGCAGGTCGCCCCCCAGCGGGGAGACAAGCTCGACCAGCCCGGTCATCTGCGCCCCACGGCGACGAGTCCGGCGACCGGCTGGCCGCCTTCTGTGCGCAAGACCACGCTCCCGAGCGCGAGCAGCTCGAAGCCCGCAGCGGCCAGGCAGTTACGCAGGTAGTCGCGCGTGTGCGAATAGCGGCCGTTGGGATTGAGCTGGTGGCCGGCTATTGGCGCCTGATTGCCGGCGTCCTCGACGCTGAAGGCAAACAGCCCTCCGGGCCTGAGCGCCTGCAATGCCGCTTCGGCCACCGGCTCGAGCGGGCCGAAGTAGCACAGGGTGTCGGCCGACAGGATCAGGTCCCAGGCAGCTGCCTGCTCGGGCTTACGCAGGAACTCGCCGAGCTCGATCCGCCACAGCCTGTCATAGCAGCCCTTGGCCTCGGCCTGGCGCAGCATGCCGACCGACAGGTCGATCCCGGTCATGCTGGCCGCCCAGGGCGAGACCAGCGGCCCGCACAGGCCGGTGCCACAGCCGAGATCCAGGATGTCGAGCTGACCTGCGGGTTCAGGCAGATGAGGCTGCAAGGCCGCGATCACCTGCTGCGGTGCGCGGTAGGAGAGACGCTGCTGCAGCTGCTCCTCGAAGCTGGCGGCAAAACCGTCGAAAGTGCTCGCGACATAGTCGTCAGGGGCCCGCGCCGGGACGTCCTGCCCCGAGCAGGCCGCCAGGTGATGGATGGCAGTTGGATTGCCCGGATCCTGCTCGAGCCAATGCCGGAACACCGCAGCCGCCTCCTCGAGACGGCCGAGCTGGTAGTAGGCCAGGCCGAGCAGCTTGTGACCCTCCGGATGGCCTGGCGTCAGCGTGATCGAGGTGCAATAGTGACGCACCGCCTGCTCGGCGTCGCCGCGCGCGGCAGCCAGCATGCCCAGGTTGTTGTAGGCACGGTAATGGCCGGGATCGAGCTCGATCGCCTGGCGGTATTCAGCCTCGGCTCTATCCAGCTCCTGGGTGGCGCGGTACAGGACCCCCAGGTTGTTGCGGAAGTCGGCCCGCTTCGGGTCGAGCTCGATCGCCCTCAGGTAGCTGTCGCGCGCCGGGTCGATGCGCCCGATCGACAGGCAGACATTGCCCAGGTTGTTGAAGTAGTCCGGATGGGCGGGCTGAGCGGCGATGGCCTGCCCGATCAGGCGCACCCCCTCCTCGGAGCGGCCCATCTGGTGGCAGGACAAGCCCTGCAGGTGCAACACGTCGGGGTGGCCGGGCACCACCTCGAGGAGACGCTCGTACAGCGTGGCCGCGGCCTCGATCCGGCCCTCCTGGTGCAGTTGCAGCGCGTAGGCCAGCGCTTCGGAAAATGACATCTCCGCTGCCACGGCGGCAGGCGGCTCGGACCTCATGGACGGCTGCGCAGACATCACCGCTTCTCCTTGCCGGCGGCCTCGAGAGCCTGGGCGATCGAGATGGCGCCCTTCATCTTCTCGCCTTCGGCCTTCACTTTCGAGTCACCGGAACGGATGAATACGGTGCTGGGGAGGGTCTTCAGGGACATGGTGTGAAAGCTCCTGGATGAGGAGAGTGAAGGGCAGCTTCAGTCGGCAAACCGGTAGCAGAAGTTGCCATCGACCACGTCGACCTCGACGCGGTCGATCGGATGCCCTTCGAGCTGGTGGAGCAGGAAGGCCCTCGAGACGTCGGGCAGCAGCGTGTTGGTCAGGATGGCGTCGATCATGCGGCCACCGGATTCGGTCTCGGTGCAGCGCGCCAGGATCAGCATGACCACCTCGTCGCTAAAGCTGAAAGGCACCTTGTAGTGCGCCTCGACCCGCTTCTTGATCCGGCCCAGCTGCAGCCTGGCGATCAGTCCCAGCACATCGTCGCTCAGCGGGTAGAAGGGGATGGTGACCAGGCGGCCCAGCAAGGCGGGCGGGAAGACCTTGAGCAGAGGAGCGCGCAGGGCCTTGGCCATGCCCTCGTGGTCGGGGCGCAGCACGGGATCGGCGCACAGGGCCTCTATCGTTTCGGTGCCGACGTTGGTGGTCAGGATGATTAGTACATTCCTGAAGTTGATGACACGGCCC
>JBDLTM010000064.1:0-9898 GCA_039805805.1 Pseudomonadota bacterium
CGGGCGCGGCAGGTGCCCAGGCCGCCGATGGTGCAGACCAGCTCGTCGCCGCCCACCACCGGCAGCAGCGGCGATTGCGAACCCGAGAGGATGATTTCGCCGGCGCGGAACGGCAGGCCCAGCCGGCCCAGCGTGTTGGCCAGCCAGACCACGGCGTTGATGGGCGAGCCCTGCACGGCCGCGCCCACGCTGGTGGAATGCAGCGCGCCGTTGCGCTGCAAGGCCATGCCGGCGAGCTGCAGGTCGAGCTTGCGCGGGTCGCCCTTGGCGTCGCCCAGCAGGAAGACGCCGCAGCTCGCGTTGTCGGCCACGGTGTCCTGGATCTTGATCTTCCAGTCCTGGATGCGCGAGTCGACGATCTCGAAGCAGGCCATCACGCCTTCGGTGGCGGCCATGACGTCGGCGGCGGTGATGCCCGGGCCCTTCAGGGTCCGCTTGAGCACGAAGGCGATCTCGCCCTCGGCCTTGGGCTGGATCAGGCTGGAGGCCTCGATCGCCTGGCCTTCGTTGTAGACCATGCCGTCGGTCAGCCAGCCGAAGTCGGGCTGGAACACGCCGAGCATGTTCATCACGGCCTTGCTGGTCACGCCGATCTTCTTGCCGATGATGCGCTCGCCAGCGGCCAGGCGACGCGCGGTCATGCGCTGCTGGATCTCGTAGGCGTCGTCGATCGTGATATCGGGGTACTGGGTGGACAGGGGGGTGATGGTGGTGCGCTGCACCATTGCCTCGTACAAGGCATCGCCCGCGGTCTGGATATCGGAAGGATTCATTTTGTGTCGCTTATTCTGGCGTGGAAGAACAAGAAGCCGCCGCTCCAGGCAGGGAAGCCCGGACCGGCGACAGAGGCTCGAATGATCAGAGCTTGATGCAGACGTTCTTGAGTTCGGTGTAGAACTCGAGCGAGTGCACGCCGCCCTCACGGCCGATGCCCGACTGCTTGGCACCGCCGAACGGGGTGCGCAGGTCGCGCAGGAACCAGCTGTTGACCCAGGAGATGCCAACTTCCATCTTCTGAGCTACTCGGTGCGCCTTGGACACGTTCTGCGTCCAGATGGCGGTCGCCAGGCCGTACTTGTTGTCGTTGGCCTTGACCAGCACTTCCTCTTCGGTGTCGAAGGGGGCGATGTGGCAGCAGGGACCGAAGATCTCTTCCTTGATGACGCGCGCGGTCTCGGGCAGGCCGGTCCAGATGGTCGGCTGCACCCAGCAGCCATCACCCAGCTCACCCGGCATTTCGGGCACGCCACCACCGGTGACCAGGGTCGCGCCCTCTTCCATGGCGATCTTGTAGTAGGAGAGGACCTTTGCCTGGTGCTTCTTGCTGACCAGCGGGCCGAAGTTGGCTTCCGGATCATCCGGCACGCCGATCTTCATCGCTTCGGCGCCAGCCTTCAGAGCGGCGACGAACTTGTCGAAGATCGGGCGCTCGACATAGACGCGCTCGGTGCCCAGGCAGACCTGGCCGCAGTTCAGGAAGGCGGAACGCAGGGTGCCTTCGATGGCCTTGTCGAAATCACAGTCGGCAAACACGATCGCGGCGTTCTTGCCGCCCATTTCCAGCGACACCGGGCGCGAGCCGTTGGCAGCCGCCTTCATGATGATCTCGCCGGTGCGGGTTTCGCCGGTGAAGGTCAATGCATCGACCTCCGGGTGGGCCGTCAGGTAAGCGCCAGCGGAGTTGACTCCGAAACCCTGAACGACGTTATAGACGCCCTTGGGGATACCGACCTTGTTCATGCACTCGCCAAGCAGTGCGGCGGTACGCGGAGTGTCTTCGGAGGGCTTGACGACCACGGTGTTGCCGCAGGCCAGGGCCGGGCCGACCTTCCAGGTCATCAGCAGCAGCGGCAGGTTCCACGGGCAGATCACGCCGATCACGCCAACCGGGGTGCGATAGCCGTAGTTGATCGCCTTGCCGCCGTCCGGAGTGGTCATCTCGAAGAACTCGGTCGGCACGTTCTTGACCATGTCCGCGAAGACCTTGAAGTTGGCAGCGCCGCGCGGGATGTCGATGTGCGAGGCCATGCTCTTCGGCTTGCCGGTATCAGCACATTCGGCTTCAAGGAATTCGTCGAAGCGATTGTTGATTTCAACGACCAGCGCCTCGAGCAGTTCGACACGCTTGGTCAGGCTCATCGAGCCCCACGGCCCCTTCATGGCTGCTTTGGCAGCCTTGACGGCGGCGTCAACTTCCTTCTCGCCGGCCTCGGCGACCATGCCGATCACCTTGTTGTTGATCGGATTGCGGTTCTCGAACCACTTTTCAGAGGCAACGTACTCGCCGTTGATGAAGTTAAGAATCTTATCTGCAACCATTTTGGTTCCTTTTTAGCTATTTATCGAACTTTTACTTGATCCCGATGGCCGTCAAACCGGCACGGGCTATCTGTTCGTCTTCTTCTTCGGTGCCTCCCGAGACGCCGATGCCGCCGACGCGGTGGCCATCGATCACGATCGGCAAGCCGCCGCCGAAGGTCACCATGCGCGGACGCAGCGGAATGCCTTGCTGCACCGCCACCGAATGGCTCTTCAGCGCTTCGTGCCACTGGCTCGTCGGCAGGCCGAAACTGACCGCCGTATAGGCCTTGTCCTTGGCAATGTCGATCGAGATCAGCGACGCGCCGTTCATGCGGATGAAGGCGGCCTCGACGCCGCTGCAATCGACGACGGCGATGTTGACCTTGGCGCCCATGGCGGCCGCCGCTCGCGCGGCGGCACCCACTGCCTCATGGGCGGCCTGCCAGGACAGCGTCGGCTGGGCGACGCTGAGGATGTCAGGCCGGCTCATGTCAGGTCAGAACGCTCAGGAAGGCTTCGTTGAGCTTGCGGTCGTGGTAGAAGATGCCACGGCCGACTTCCTCGAAGTCCCAGGTGATGGTGTTCTGGTCCGGGTAGCACTCGTAGCCACCCGCGAAGGTCTCGAGGCGGTTGCCCGACGGATCGAAGAAATAGATGGTGGTGCCGCGGGTGATGCCGTGGCGGGTCGGACCGATGTCGATCGAGACGCGGTTCATCGACAGGATGTCGGCCGCGCGCAGCACCTGCTCCCAGGTGTCGAGCTTGAACGAGACATGGTGCAGCTTGGCCGGCTCGTTGTGGCGGATGATGGCGATGTCGTGCGCCTTGGTCGAGCAGGTCATGAAGAGCGCCAGGTCGGTCTCGCCGTCCGGCAGCTTGACGCGCTCGGTGACCCAGAAGCCCAGCACTTCCTCGAACAGCTTGCGGGTGGCGTCGATGTCGGTGCCGTACAGCAGGGCGTGGTCCATGCGGACCGGGGAGATGCCCTTCTGGTCAGTGGTCCAGGCTTCGGGGTTCTTGTCGCCCAGGCCGTTGCCGACCGAGGTCTTCTGGGCGTAGAGCTCGAAGATGTGGCCGGTGGGGGCCTCGAAGCGCACGCGCTCGCCGGTCTCGAGCATCTCGCCAGCGGGGATGCGCTCGGTGGTGATGCCGTAGTCGCGCAGTCGGCCTTCGAGCTCGTTCAGGACGGCATCGTTCTGGACCTTGAAGCCCATGAAATCGATGCCGGCACGGTCGGCCTTGCGGATCACGAAACTGTTGTGGTCACGTTCGTCCCAGCACTTGAAGTAGACGCGACCCGAGTTGTCGCGGCCGGTTTCCTTCAGGCCCATCACATTGGTGTAGAAGTCAACCGACTCTTCCAGGTCCAGCACTCGAACGACCGTATGTCCGGGGCGCAGCACGCCAGTCATTGCCATTTTTCGTCTCCAAGAGATCAAGTTGAGGGGGTAAGTGAAGCGGACGCCGGCTCAACCACCCGGCACACCGCCTTGCTCATTTTTCCAGTGACGTTCAGCACCAGGTCGCTGCTGGGCCGGATCCGGCAGGACAGCACTCGGCCATGGGCTTCGTCTTCCTCGCTGACATGGTCACGGCTCATCACGCGCGACACATACTGGCCGCTGATGATCTCGACCTTGCAGACGCCACAACCACCGTTGCGGCAGCCGACCGGTATGCCCTTTTTGCCCAGCGCCTCCATGCCTTCCAGCACGGTGCGCTTGTCGGAGCAGGGGTAGGTCTCTCCGGTATTGGTGATCGTGATGTTGAAACTGCTCATTTTGAAACACTTTAGCAGACGTCAGTGGGTGTTGCCAAGACCGGTGTAAACACCTAGTCGCGCAACTTCATCATGATGCGCTCTTGTGCCGAAAAAATCCAGACCTGCGAGCAAAAATCTCGAGAGAACTAGGGTTAACCCCTATGACGTCATTCTAGCCTCTCCGCCTGGCCTGGGTGCGGGCAGGGGGGCGAAAAATCGCCACTGACAGATGATTTCAAAGGAGATTTTGTCGGAAACCGATGATTTCCACGTTCCTGACATGGTTGATCGTCGCGACGGGGGCTATCAATTTCTCGATAAATCTCGATAATAAAATCTCAGTCCTGAACTTCAGCCATGACCAGAAAATCCCTAGCACAGCACCTTGGCCCCGAGCCGACAGACTCCCTTGCAGCAGCGCAGGAGGGCTCGCGCACCCTGACCGAAAGGGCTTACGAACAGCTGCGCGATGACATCATCGAAGGCAAGCTGGGGCCGGGCGAGAAGCTGCGCGTGGAGCACCTCAAGCTGAGCTACCAGGTCGGCGCTGGCACCTTGCGCGAGGCGCTGACCCGGCTGGTCAGCGACGCGCTGGTGGTGACCGAGGTCCAGCGCGGCTTCTTCGTCGCGCCGATGACGATCGAGGACCTGGCCGACCTGACCGAGCTGAGGGTCCAGATCGAGATCAATGCCTTGCGCCAGTCCATGCGCGAAGGAGGCGCGCAATGGCGCGCCCAGTTGCGGCAGTCCTACGAGCGTCTTTGTTCCGTCGAGGCGCCCCAGCAGGTCCAGCATTCGAGGGAGTGGGAGCACCGCAACAGCCAGTTCCACGAGACGCTGATCTCAGGCCATGACTCGGCCTGGACGCAGAAGCTGTTGCGCATCCTGGCCCGCCACGGCGAGCGCTACCGGCGCCAGGCGATGTCGCTGCGCCAGAGCGGGCGCGACCTGCACCGCGAGCACCAGGAGATCTTCGAGGCCGCCATGGCAGGCAACGAGTTGCGCGCGGCACTGGCGCTGGAAGCCCATATCCGCGCGACGCCCGACCTGCTGCGCGCGGCGGCCCAGCAGGGAATCGGCTTGCTGCGCGCCGATTCCTGATCGGCGAAGCTGCGCCCCGGCGTCGGGGCATGCGCATGAAGAACCCGGCCTTGGCCGGGTCTATGCTGAGTCTTGCGCCCCTGAAGGGCGCGGGGGCTGTCAGAACTTCATGCCGAGGCCAAGGGTAAGGCCGTTGGCCTTCTCGCCATCCTTGTCGTAGAGGCGCATGTAGCTGAGCGTGCCGTAGGCGTTGGGCTTGAAATAGTAGTTCGCCCCCAGGCCATAGGCCCAGTCGCCGTCAGTATCGGAGATGCCGCCGAGCTTGGTTTTGTGTTCCAGGTAGCCCAGTCGACCGAACAACTCGAAGTCGGGACTCAGCATGACGCGCGGCTTGACGAAGATACCGTAGTTATGCTCGAGTTCTGCCTTGAGTCCTGCGAGAGTATCGTCCTTGACGCCCAAACCGAGCATGCCCTCGACGGCCAGGTTCTCATGCACGCCGTAGCCGATAATGCCGCTGATCGCTCCAAGTTCAGTCTTGTATTCCGTGCTGCCAACTGAGAACTTGTCGCGGATGTCGGTGTAGCTGAGCTCGCCATACAGTTGAGCATTCGCGCCGGCGGTCGCGAGGATCAGGGCCGCAACCGCGGCGGCCTTGGTGATGAGTTTCATTTTCTCCCTTTCTGTCCTGCCACCTGGCAGAGGGATTTAGTCTACATCCCATGGACTTCGATTAAGAGATTCATATTCATCAATGTTGCATGGAGGCAACAGTGCCGCGATCGCAGCGCCAGGTCTCAAAGTCCCAGCCATTCCCCCAGCTTGGCGAACAGCAGCGGCGCCGCGATCGGCTTGGACAGGTAGTCATCCATGCCGGCCTCCAGGCATTTCTCGCGGTCGCCCACGATGGCGCCGGCCGTCATCGCGATGATCGGATGGCGCTTGTCGCCGCGCTCGCGCTCCAGCTCGCGGATCCGGCGCGTGGCCTCGAGTCCGTCCATCACGGGCATCTGGACGTCCATCAGCACGATGTCAAAGGCCAGCGCCTTCATGAGCTGCAGGGCCTCGGCACCGTTCTCGGCCAGCGTGACCTGGTGACCCTGGCGCTGCAGCAGCCAGAGCGCGAGCTTCTGGTTGGCCGGATGGTCCTCGACCAGCAGCACACGGCTGGCGCGCGAGCGCCGCTCCGCTTGCTCGGGCGGCGGCAGGGCCGCTGGAGGTGGAGGCGGCGGCAGGCTGCTGTCGCGCTCGCAGGGCAGGGTGAACCAGAAGCGGCTGCCCAGGCCGGGCTCGCTCGTCACGCCGATGCTGCCGCCCATCAGTTCCACCAGATGGCGGCAGATGCTCAGCCCGAGGCCGGTGCCACCCTGGTGCCGCGCGCTGACAGTCTCCTCCTGCTCGTAGGGCTCGAAGAGGCGGGCCTGTTGCCTGGCTGAGATGCCCGGTCCGGTGTCGGTGACGGAAAACCGCAGCAGCTCGCGACCCTCGGCGTCGAGCACGATGTCGGCTGCCAGGTCGACGCATCCGCGCTCGGTGAACTTGACCGCATTGCCAAGCAGGTTGAGCAGGACCTGGCGCAGCCGGTTCGGGTCGCCCAGCACGACCCCGGGCATCCCATCAGCCACCGCGGAGCTCAGCTGCAGCCCCTTCTCGTCCGCCCGGGGCGACACCAGGTCGATCGCGCCCTCGAGCACCGGCCCGAGCGCGAAGGGCTGGCGCCCGATCGCCAGCTTGCCGGCCTCGATCTTGGACAGGTCGAGGATGTCGTTGACGATGTTGAGCAGCGCCTCGGCCGAGCTCTTGACGATGGCCAGGTATTCGCGCTGGCGGGAATCCAGCGCCGTTCCCAGTGCCAGCTCGGTCATGCCCAGGATGCCGTTCATGGGAGTGCGGATCTCGTGGCTCATATTGGCCAGGAATTCGCTCTTGCGGCGGTTGGCGGTCTCGGCTGCCTGCCGGAGGCGCGCCAGCTCGGCCTTCTCGCTGGCACATGCCCTGGCCTGCTGCAGCAGGCAGGCGGACAGTCGCAGCAGCTCGTCATCCGGGCCGCTGTCCGGCAGCTGGCAGCAGGCCTGGCGCAGCAGGTCGATTGCCTGCGCCCGCGTGGCAGGCCAGTCGGGGGCGGGCTGCGGGGGGGCTGCGGCCATCTTGGCGAGCGGCCCGTTGGCCGGAGAGCTGGGTGTTTGCGGCATGAGCTGAATCTAGCAAATCCAGCGGGTCAATCCCATGGTGCGTGGCAGTCCCGCGCCAGATAATGGATCATGGACAGGCGCTTCGTCCGGAGCGCGGACCACCCCCGAACCTGGAGGCGACATGGGCATCAGCGCTGCGGCAAGACCATGGCTGGATCACTACCCGGACGGCATCCCGGCCCAGATCGACAGCGGGCGCTGCCGCTCGCTGGTCGAACTGCTGGAGGACAGCTTCGAGCGCCATGCCCACCACACCGCGTGCACCTTCATGGGGCGCGACTTCAGCTATGCCGACCTCGAGCGCGGGTCGCGCGCGCTGGCGGCCTGCCTGCAGGACCTGGGCCTGCGCCGTGGCGATCGCGTCGCGGTCATGCTGCCCAACCTGCCCCAATATCCGGTCGCGGCAGCGGCCATCCTTCGCGCAGGCTGCGTGCTGGTCAACGTCAACCCGCTCTACACCCCGCGCGAGCTCGAGCAGCAGCTGTCCGACTCGAGCGCCAGCGCCGTCGTGGTGCTGGAACAGTTCGCCGCCACGCTGGCCGCCTGCCTGGCGCGCACCGCAGTGCGCCAGGTCGTGCTGTGCGCCGTGGGCGACATGCTGGGGCCGGTCAAGGGCCCAGTCGTCGATTTCGTGCTGCGCCATGTGCAGAATAAGGTGCCGGACTTCGATCTGCCCCAGGCATTGCGCTTCAACGCCGCGCTGGCGCGCGGTCGCCGGCTGGCCCTGGTCCGCCACGAGCTCGGCCCCGACGATCCGGCGCTGATTCAGTACACCGGCGGCACCACCGGCATCCCGAAGGGAGCGCTGCTGCTGCAACGCAACCTGGTCGCGAACGTGCTGCAGTCCGCTGCCTGGAATGCCCCGGCCTTGCGCCGGCTGCCCGCCGGGGAGCAGGCCTGCTATGTCTGCGCGCTGCCGCTGCACCATATCTTCGCCTTCACCGTCTGCATGCTGCTGTGCCTGCACGAGGGCGGCCGCTTCGTCCTGATTCCCGACCCGCGCGACCTGCGCTCCATGATCGGCGTCCTGCGCCGGCAGCGCCTGCACATCTTCCCGGGCGTCAGCACGCTGTTCCGGGCCCTGCTCGATCACCCGGACTTCGAGCGGGTCGACTGGAGCCGGCTGCTCGTCACCGTCGGCGGCGGCATGGCGGTGCAGGCCGAGGTGGCGCGTCGCTGGCAGGCGCGTACCGGCTGCCCGCTCTGCGAGGGCTACGGCCTGTCCGAGGCCAGCCCGACGGTCAGCTGCCAGCCCGTGGTCGGGACGGCGTTCGACGGCTCGATCGGCCTGCCCTTGCCGGGTACGCTCATGATGTGCATCGACGAGGCCGGCGCCGAGGTGGCGCAGGGCCAGCCGGGCGAGATCGCAGTCTGCGGCCCCCAGGTCATGGCAGGCTACTGGCAGCGTCCCGGCGAGACGGCCGAGGTCATGCTGCCGGGCGGCTGGCTGCGCACCGGCGACATCGGCATCATGGAGAGCGACGGCCGCTTCCGGGTGGTCGACCGCAAGAAGGACATCATCGTGGTGGGCGGCTTCAAGGTCTACCCGAGCGAAGTCGAGGGCGTCGTTGCCGAGCTGCCGGGCGTTCTCGACTGCGCAGCGGTCGGACTGCCCGACCCGCACTCGGGCGAGGTGGTGGGCCTGTACGTCATCCGGAGTGATCCGCTGCTCGACGAGCAGACCCTGCGCGAGCACTGCCGGGCACGCCTGACCGGCTACAAGAGGCCGCGCCATGTCGAGTTCTGCGAAACGCTGCCGAGGAACCCGCTCGGCAAGGTGCTGCGGCGCGTGCTGCGAGTCAACGCGGCGGGACAATAATCCAGCCATGGGACAAAGAATCGCGATCATCAGCGCGCTGCACGAGGAGCTGGCCGGGCTGCTGGCCCTCATGCCCGACGAGCACCGGACCACGGTGGCGGGGCGGCAGTTCTGGCTTGGCCACCTGCACGGGCACGAGGTGGTCGCCGTGCTGTCGGGCATCGGCAAGGTGGCGGCGGCCACGACCACGACGGTGCTGCTGGAGCGCTTCCGGCCGCAGCAGCTGATCTTCACCGGCGTCGCGGGCGGCTTGGGCCAGGGCGTGGCGGTCGGCGACATCGTGGTCGGCAGCTGCTATCTGCAGCACGACATGGACGCCTCGCCGCTGTTCCCGCGCCACGAGATGCCAGGCTACGGCCTGTCGCGCTTCCCGGCCGACCCGGCCCTGCTGCATCTCATGCGCCAGGCTGCGGCGGACGCGCTCGCCTGGCTGCCCGGCCGGCTTGATCCCGCCACTCGCGCGGCCTTCGGCCTGCAGGCGCCGCGCGTGCACAGCGGCAAGATCATCACCGGCGACCGCTTCGTCGCCACCGGGGCCGAAAGCGCCGCGCTGCGCGCCGAGCTGGGCGAGGCGCTGGCAGTCGACATGGAAAGCGGTGCTGTGGCGCAGGTCTGCCACGACTATTCGATCCCCTTCTGCGCCGTGCGCAACATCTCGGACCGCGCCGACGACGCCGCGCATGTCGACTTCCCATCCTTCCTGCAGCGGGTGGCGCGCCACTACAGCGGCCGCATGCTGGAGACCGCGCTCAGTCTGCTGTGATCGGCGGCGGGCCAGCCGCG
>JBDLTM010000065.1:0-9870 GCA_039805805.1 Pseudomonadota bacterium
GTGGGCGTGCGCCTCGTCGAGCACCGCATCCAGGATCGGGAAGATGCCGCTGTGCAGGCCCTGCTTGCGCAGCTCCTCCAGGCTGGCCAGCGAGTGGCCCGTCTGCAGCAGCTTGATCATCTCGTCGAACATCCGGCTGGCCGGCACCGCCGAGAGCAGCTCGGCGCAGGCGCGGATCGGCTCGCGGGTGCCCGGCTCGATCTCGAAGCCCAGCTTGGCGGCGAAGCGCACCACGCGGATGATGCGCACCGGGTCCTCGCGGTAGCGCGTGGCCGGGTCGCCGATCATGCGCAGCACGCGCTTGTGCGCGTCGCGGATGCCGTGGTGGAAGTCGACCACGACCTCGGTCTCGGGGTCGTAGTACATCGCGTTGATGCTGAAGTCGCGTCGCGCCGCATCCTGCTCGATCGGGCCCCAGACGTTGTCGCGAAGCACCCGGCCGCTGGCATCGACCGCATGCTTCACGCTGGCGAGCTGGTGCTTGCTGGTGCGCTCGTTGCCGCTGACCTGCTCGGCGTCGGCGCTGTCGAGGTAGGCGCGCAGCGTCGAGACCTCGATCACCTCGTGCTCGCGGCCGCGGCCGTAGACCACGTGCACGATGCGGAAGCGCCGCCCGATGATGAAGGCGCGCCGGAAAAGGCCCTTGACCTGCTCGGGCGTGGCGTTGGTCGCGACGTCGAAGTCCTTCGGGCGCAGGCCCAGCAGCAGGTCGCGCACCGCGCCGCCGACGATGTAGGCCTCGTAGCCGGCCGCCTTGAGCGTGTGCACCACGTCGAGCGCGCGGCCGTCGACCAGCGAGGGATCGATGCCGTGCACGCTGGCGGGCACGTCCTCGCGCTTGCCGAACTTGCTCCTGGCGCCCTTGGACTGGCCGTTCTTGCCCAGCAGCTTGTCTATGAAGTTCTTGATCATGCGGATTCCGGGAACAGGTCGAGGATGGGCCAGCCGCGCTCCAGCGCGATCTCGCGCAGCGCGGCGCCGGGGTTGGTGGCGACCGGCTTGTGGGCCTTCTCGAGCAGCGGCAGGTCGTTGGTCGAGTCGGAATAGAAGGTCATGTCGCAGTCGTCCCAGCCCAGGCCGCGCGCGGCCAGCCACTGCTGCAGGCGCGCGACCTTGCCCTCGCGGAACGAGGGCGTGCCGCTGATCTCGCCGGTGAACCAGCCGTCGGCGCCACGCTGGAGCTCGATCGCGATCAGCTCGGTCACGCCGAAGGCCTGCGCGATCGGGCGCGTGACGAACTCGTTGGTCGCGGTGATGATGACCACCTGCTCGCCGGCGTCGCGGTGGCGCTGCACCAGCTCCAGCGCCTGCGGCAGCAGCTTGGGGCGGATCACCTCGGTCATGAAGCGTTCGTGCGCGGCGGCGGCCTGCTCGGGGCTGTGGCGGCGCACCGCGTCGATCGCAAAGCGCACGTAGTCATGCACGTCGAGCGTGCCGGCCTGGTAATGGGCAAAGAACTCGTCGTTGCGGCGGGTGAACTCGACCGGATCGGTCCAGCCGATGCGGGTCGTGAACTGACCCCAGGAGTAGTCCGAATCGATCGGCAGCAGCGTGTGGTCGAGGTCAAAGAGGGCCAGTTTCATGGCTTGCAGCTCAGGTTCGGGCGGCCTCACTCGTTCTCGAGCATGGCCTTGATCAGGGGAATGGTGATGGCGCGCTGGGCACGCAGGGCGTAGCCGTCGAGCGTCTCGAGCAGCAGCATCAGGCTGCTGAGGTCGCGCGAGAAACGATTCAGCATGAAGTCCATCACCTCGTCGCTCAGCGCGATGCCGCGCAGGTCGGCGGCGCGGCGCAGGACGGCGCGGCGCTCGGCGTCGTCCGGAGGCAGCAATTGGAACACATCGCCCCAGGCCAGGCGGCTGCGCAGGTCCTCGCGCAGCCTGAGGTCGGCCGGCGGGCAGTCGGCCGCGGCCAGCACCCAGCGCACCGCGCCGCGCCGCGGCGACTGCGCGTTGATGAACCAGTTGAAGGCCATCGCCTGCTGGACGGCGGTGTAGCTCTGGCAGTCGTCGAGAATCACCGCGCCCCAGGCCTCGTCGAACTCGGGCGGCGCGCTGACGTTGGGGTCGATCCAGCCGACCTCCACGCCACGCTCGCGCAGCGCCTCGCGGGTGGCCTGCAGCAGATGGGTCTTGCCGCTGCCGGCGCCGCCCCAGATGAAGGTCGGCACCGGAGAGCGCATCGGGTTGCGCGACCAGACCCGCAGGTGCTCGAGCAGTCCGGCGTTGCGGCCGGCGACGAAATTGTCCAGGGAGGGCACGGGCGCCAGGCCCATGTCCAACACGAGTTGCCGCATGGTCATGACGAGGGTGAAGAAGGACGGGCGGCCGCGAAATCGACAGGACTGTCGCTCAGTTGCATGAAGACTTGTGGATGAACATCGCGGGTCGGCCGTAAAATCCTGAAATTCTATCGGGCTTACCCACATGACAACGACTCCTATCTCCTACAAAGACGCCGGCGTGGACATCGTCGCGGGCGACGCACTGGTCGAACGCATCAAGCCGCTGGCCAGGAAGACCATGCGCGAAGGCGTGCTGGCCGGCATCGGCGGCTTCGGCGCCCTGTTCGAGGTGCCCAAGCGCTACCAGGAGCCGGTGCTGGTCTCCGGCACCGACGGCGTCGGCACCAAGCTCAAGCTGGCCTTCGAGTGGAACATGCACGACACCGTCGGCATCGACCTGGTCGCGATGAGCGTCAACGACGTGCTGGTGCAGGGCGCCGAGCCGCTGTTCTTCCTCGACTACTTCGCCTGCGGCAAGCTCGATGTCGACACCGCGGCGGCCGTGGTCGGCGGCATCGCCAAGGGCTGCGAGCTGTCGGGTTGCGCTCTGATCGGCGGCGAGACTGCCGAGATGCCCGGCATGTACCCGGCCGGCGAATACGACCTGGCCGGCTTTGCCGTCGGCGCGGTCGAGAAGAGCAAGATCCTGACCGGCCAGAACGTCAAGCCGGGCGACGTGGTGCTGGGCCTGGGCTCGCATGGCGTGCACTCGAACGGCTTTTCGCTGGTGCGCAAGTGCATCGAGCGCGCCGAAAGCCAGGGCAGCGTGCCCGCCACGCTCGACGGCCAGCCGTTCAAGCAGGCCATCATGGCACCGACCCGCCTGTACGTGAAGAACGTGCTGGCCGCGCTGGCCCAGCACCCGATCAAGGCGCTGGCCCACATCACCGGCGGCGGCCTGCTCGAGAACATCCCGCGCGTGCTGCCCGAGGGCACCGCAGCGCACCTGGTCAAGGGCAGCTGGCCGCAGACCGAGCTGTTCGCCTGGCTGCAGGCGACCGCCGGCATCGACGACATCGAGATGAACCGCACCTTCAACAACGGCATCGGCATGGTCGTGGTCGTTGACGCCGCCGAGGCGGACGCCACCGCCGCCACACTGCGCGAGCTGGGTGAAAGCGTCTACCAGATCGGCAAGATCGCCGAACAGGGCGCGGGCGAGCAGGTCGTCGTGGCCTGAGCAGGCTGACGGGCCCGGACCGGGTCCGGCGTCAGAACCACAGGGGGCCCGGGCGGCCCCCTTTGTCTTTCGGCACAACCAAAAAGCCGGAAGATGCCTGCAAGATGGCAGCAAAAAGGCCGGAAGCAGGTCGGCTAGTCCGGCGCGCCGCGCAGCTCGGCCAGACGCCGCGCGATCGCGCCGCGGTCGGGCGCCTCGCCGGCATGCGCCAGGTAGGCCTCGAGCTCGGCGATGGCCTCGGCTCCATGCCCGAGATCGGCCAAAGCCAGCCCGCGGTCGCGCCGCTCGCTCCAGTCCCCGGGCAGCAGGACCACGAGGCGGTCGAGCACGCGCAGCAGCCGCTCCCCGTCCTGCTGGCTGCGGTGGATTTCCTTGAGGTTGCGCAGCACGCGCGCCAGGATGTCGCGTGGCGCGGCCGCCTGCAGGTAGAGCCCGACCGGCACGTCGAACTCGTCGACCAGGCCGTTGCGGCGCTTGTAGGGCTCCAGCCGCTCGGTCAGTGCGTCGTGGCTCAATGAGCCGCCGGTGAAGGGATCGATCACGGCTAGCCCCTCGGACAACTCCACCTTGACCAGGAAATGGCCAGGGAAATTCACGCCATGCGCCTTCAAGCCCAGGCCCTGCGCCAGCTCCAGCCACAGCACCGCAAGCGAGATCGGTATGCCCTGGCGTCGCTCCAGCACCCGGTTGATGTAGCTGTTGTCGGGATCGTAGTAGTCGTTGACGTTGCCGCCGAAGGCCAGCTCGTGGAAGAAGAACTGGTTGAGCAGGCGCAGGCGCTGCATCGGGCCGGCATCGGTGGCCAACCTGCGCTTGAGCCGACGCTGCAGCTGGTCGACCTGGTCGAGCACTTGCTGGACGTCGAGCTCGGGGTACTCGTCCATGGCGACGGCGGCCGTCGCCTCCAGCAGCGGGAAGCCTTCGTCTTCGCGCACCAGCGTGGCGAAATAGGACAGCGGCGTGGGCGCCTCGAATGCGTATTCCATGGTCTTATCGGCGCACGAACTGGCGCAGCTTGAGTCCCGTGGCCAGCAGCACGCCGAAATACAGCAGCGCGGCGCCAGCCACCGCCAGCGCCAGCCAGAGCACGCGCACGCCCTTGCCCAGCGCCAGCCAGTCGAGCGCGCCATTGGCCCAGGCCAGGTAAAGCCCGAGCAAGGCTCCAGCAGCCAGGACCTGCAGGCAAAAGCGCAGCCAGCCCCGCTGCGGCCGGTAGGCGCCCCGGCGCAGCAGCCCGAACAGCAGCCAGCCCGCGTTGAGCAGTGCGCCCAGGCCGATCGAGAGCGCCAGGCCGGCATGCGCCAGGAAGGGCACGAAGAGCAGGTTCATGAGCTGGGTGCAGACCAGCACGACGACCGCGATGCGCACCGGCGTGCGGATGTCCTGGCTGGCATAGAAGCCCGGCGCGAGCACCTTGATCGCGATCAGGCCCAGCAGGCCGGCGCCGTAGCCCATCAGCGCCAGCGTCGTCTGCTGCACGTCGATGGCCTGGAAGGCGCCGTAGTGGTAGAGCACCGCCACCAGCGGACGGCCGAAGGCCAGCAGCGCGACCGCGCAGGGCACGGCCAGCAGCACCACCCAGCGCAGGCCCCAGTCGAGCAGCTCGCTGTAGCGCGCGTCATCGCCCGAGGCGCGGGCGGCCGAGAGCTGTGGCAGGAGCACCACGCCGAGCGCGACGCCCAGCATGGCGGTCGGGAACTCCATCAGGCGGTCGGCATAGGTCAGCCAGCTCACGCTGCCCGCGCCCAGGTGGGAGGCGATCTGGGTGTTGATCAGCAGCGAGATCTGGGCCACGCCGACGCCCAGCAGCGCCGGCGCCATCAGCGTCAGGATGCGACGCGTGCCCGGGTGGGCCCAGGCCGCGCGAAGGCCGGCCGGGCTCGGACGCAGATGCGGCAGCAGGCCGAGCCGCCTGAGCGCGGGCAGCTGCACGCCCAGCTGCAGCAGCCCGCCGCCCATGACTCCGGCGGCCAGCGCATAGATCGGCTCGATGCCGAGCGAGCCGAACCACGGCGCGCCCCAGGCCGCCGCTGCGATCATCGACAGGTTGAGCAGCACCGGCGTCGCCGCCGGGACCGCGAAGCGCTTCCAGGTGTTCAGGATGCCGGCGGCCAGCGCGACGCCGGACATGAAGGCGATGTAGGGGAACATCCAGCGCGTCAGCACCACCGCGACCTCGAAGCCATGCGGATTCTCCTGCAGGCCGGAAGCCATCAGCCAGACCAGCACCGGCGCGCCAGCCACGCCGATCACGCAGGTGAAGGTGAGCGCCACCGCCAGCAGCGTGGCGACGCGGTCGATCAGCTCGCGGGTCGCATCATCGCCGTCCCTGGCGCGGCTGGCGGCCAGCACCGGCACGAAGGCCTGGCTGAACGCTCCTTCCGCGAACAGGCGCCGCAGCAGGTTGGGGATGCGGAAGGCGACGTTGAAGGCGTCGGTCAGCGCGCTGGCGCCGAAGCTCGACGCGATCAGCAGCTCGCGCGCCAGGCCCGTGATGCGCGAGGCCAGGGTCAGCAGGGAGACGAGGGAGGCGGACTTGAACAGTGACACGCGGACGAGTGTAGCCGGCGCCAGGCGCGGATTTCGGCGGCGACCTACAATGACCGACGTGACCATGACCATCCTGAACGCCGACCTGCACAGCCATTCCACCGTCTCGGACGGCACCCTCGAACCCGAGACCCTGGCCGCCCGCGCCAAGGCCAACGGGGTCGAGCTCTGGTCGCTGACCGACCACGACGAGATCGGCGGCCAGCAGCGCGCGCTGGCTGCGGCGCGCGCGCTCGGCCTGCCCTACCTGAGCGGGGTCGAGATCTCGGTCACCTTCTGCGACCTTACCGTGCACATCGTCGGCCTGGGCTTCGACCCGGACAACCCGCAGCTGTGCCGGGGGCTGGAACGCACGCGGGGAGGCCGTGGCGCGCGCGCGCTCGAGATCAGCGAACAGCTCGCCCGCCTGGGCATCCACGGCGCCTACGAAGGCGCGCTCAGGTATGTCGGCAACCCCGAGCTGATCTCGCGCACGCATTTCGCGCGCTTCCTGGTCGAGAGCGGCGTCTGCAAGGACAACCACGAGGTATTCCGCAAGTACCTGGCCGACGGCAAGCCCGGCTTCGTGCCGCACCGCTGGGCCGAGCTCGGCGAGGCGGTGCGCTGGATCCGCGAGGCCGGCGGCGTGGCCGTGATCGCGCACCCGGCCCGCTACGACCACAGCCCGACACGCGAATACGCGCTGTTCTCGGAGTTCAAGGCCCATGGCGGCCAGGGCGTCGAGGTGGTGTGCGGCAGCCACGCCGCCAGCGAATATCCCCGGTATGCCGAGCTCGCGCTCGAGTTCGGCCTGGCCGCCTCGCGCGGCAGCGACTTCCACTGCCCGGACGAAAGCCGCATCGACCTCGGCAACCTGCCCTACCTCGAGGGCAGGCTGACCCCGGTCTGGGAGCTGCTGGCAGACCGCATCCAGCCGGCATGAGCACCCGCCAGTCCCGCCCGCTGCAGGGCATCCTGCTCCTGCTGCTGGCGCTGGCCTGTTTCGTCACGCTGGACAGCTCGGCCAAGTACCTGAGCCTGACGGTGCCGGTGATGATGGTGATGTGGTTCCGCTACCTGTTCCAGGCGCTGGCCATGAGCGCGGTCATCCTGCCCACGCGAGGCTGGCGCTCGCTGCAGACCCGCCACCTCGGGCTGCACCTGCTGCGCGGCGTGATGATGCTCACGACCAGCACGCTGGCCTTCTTCAGCCTGGCGCTGATGCCGGTGGGCGAGTTCACCGCGATCATCCTGCTGACCCCGATGGTGACGACGCTGCTGGCCGCAGTCTTCCTGAAGGAAAGCGTCAGCGCGCTGCGCTGGCTGCTGGTCGCCGGCGGCTTCTGCGGCGCGCTGCTGGTGGCCCAGCCAGGCGGCGCCTCGGCGGGCTGGGTCATGCTGCTGCCGCTGGGCTGCACGCTGTCGAATTCGCTCTACCAGATCCTGACCAGCCGCATGACGCGCAGCGAGGACGCGCTGACGCTGAACTTCTACAGCGGCTGGGTCGGCGCGCTGGCGGTCAGCTCGACCCTGCCCTGGATCTGGCAGCCCTTGTCCGAGCTGCGGACCTGGGCCCTGCTCTGCCTCGCCGGCGCCATGGGAACGATCGGCCACTTCATGCTCGGCGCCGCCTTCGGCCGGGCCCCGGCCTCCACGCTGGCCCCCTACCTCTATGTGCAGATCGGCTTCGCGACCCTGGCCGGCTGGCTGGTGTTCGGCCATGTGCCGGGGGGGCTGGAATTCGCCGGCATCGCGCTGATCGCCGCCTGCGGCGCGAGCGCGGCCTGGCTGGCGGCACGCCTGCCGGCACGGGCCTGAGCCCTTGCCCCGACAAGTGGGACAATCGCCACATGGCCCAGTATTTCGAAGTCCACCCCGACAACCCGCAGGCGCGCCTGCTCAAGCAGGCCGTGCAGCTGCTCGAGAAGGGCGGCGTGCTCGCCGTGCCCACCGACTCCAGCTACGCGCTGGTCTGCCATCTCGACGACAAGTCCGCGGTCGAGCGGCTGCGCCGCATCCGCGGCGTCGACGACAAGCACCACCTGACGCTGCTGTGCCGCGACCTCAGCGAACTGGCCAGCTACGCGCGCGTCGACAACCGGCAGTACCGCCTGCTCAAGCTCGGCACGCCCGGTCCCTACACCTTCATCCTCGAGGCCAGCAAGGAAGTGCCGCGCCGCGTCAGCCACCCCTCGCGCAAGACCATAGGCCTGCGCGTGCCCGAGCACCGCGCGCTGCTCGAGCTGCTGGCGCTGCACGACGCGCCGCTGCTGGCGACCACGCTGATCCCCCCGGGCGAGACCGATCCGCTCAACGACCCGCACGAGATCCGCGAGCGCTTCGAGCACGAGCTGGCCGCCGTCATCGACGCCGGCGCCTGCTCGCTCGAGCCCACCACGGTGATCGACCTGACCCCGATGGGATCGGGCGACGAGCCCGAGGTGCTGCGCGAGGGCCGCGGCCCGCTGGCCGCGCTCGGACTCTGAAGCCCGCAGCGACGACAATAGCCCCATGGACTTCGCCCAAATCATCCAGACCGTCGCGCTCTACGCCCTGCCGGTGCTGTTCGCCATCACCGTGCACGAGGCCGCGCATGGCTACGCGGCGCGCCACTTCGGCGACAACACGGCCTGGTCGCAGGGCCGCATCACGCTCAACCCCATCAAGCACATCGATCCGGTCGGCACCCTGCTGATGCCGCTGGTGCTCTACTTCGCGACCGCGGGCAGCTTCCTGTTCGGCTACGCCAAGCCGGTGCCGGTCAACTTCGGGCGGTTGCGCAACCCCAAGCGCGACATGATCTGGGTCGCGCTGGCCGGACCGGGCTCGAACTTCTTGCAGGCGCTGCTGTGGGCCGCGCTGCTGATCGTGCTGCACGCGATCGGCGTGCGCGAGCGCTTCTTCCTCGGCATGTGCCTGGCCGGCGTCAACGTCAACCTGGTGATGTTCGCCTTCAACCTGTTCCCGCTGCCGCCGCTCGACGGCGGCCGCATCCTGGTCGGACTGCTGCCCTGGAAGCAGGCGGTCGCCGTCTCGCGCGTCGAGCCCTGGGGCTTCTTCATCGTGATGGCGCTGGTCATCACCGGCATCGTCGGCGATCTCTGGCTCGATCCACTGATCGCGCTGGGCAGGCTGGTGATCGGGCTGCTGCTGGCGCCGCTGCGCTGGCTGCTGCTGTGAACCCGACCGACCGCCATTCTTCACCGTACCTCCTCCCTGCATTCCTGACATGAGTCCCGTCCGCGTCCTCACCGGCATCACTACCTCGGGCACGCCCCACCTCGGCAACTACGTCGGCGCAGTGCGCCCGACCGTGCGCGCCAGCCGCCTGCCCAACACCGAGAGCTTCCTGTTCCTGGCCGACTACCACGCGCTGATCAAGACCGGCGACCCGGCGCGCGTGCAGCGTTCCACGCTCGAGATCGCCGCGACCTGGATCGCCTGCGGCCTGGAGCCGGCCAAGGTCACCTTCTACCGCCAGTCCGACATCCCCGAGATCCCCGAACTGACCTGGTTCCTGACCTGCCTGACCGGCAAGGGCCTGCTCAACCGCGCCCACGCCTACAAGGCGATGCTGGACAGGAACGCCGCCGCCGGCGTCGATCCGGACGACGGCGTCAACGCCGGCCTGTTCATGTACCCGGTGCTGATGGCCGCCGACATCCTGATGTTCAACGCCAACCTGGTGCCGGTCGGCCGCGACCAGGTCCAGCACATCGAGATGGCGCGCGACATGGCGTCGAGCTTCAACCACCAGTACGGCGAGCATTTCGTGCTGCCCGAGGCGGTGATCGAGGACGCCGTCGCCACCCTGCCCGGCCTCGACGGCCGCAAGATGAGCAAGAGCTACGACAACACGATCCCGCTGTTCGCGCCG
>JBDLTM010000066.1:0-9711 GCA_039805805.1 Pseudomonadota bacterium
TGTGGCTGGGGCGAAGCACCCCGGCGCTGGCCCTGCTGCTGTGCCTGCACCTGGGGGCCGTGATGGCGCTGTTCGCGACCTTGCCCTACGGCAAGTTCGCCCACGGTGTGTTCCGCACTGCCTCTCTGCTGCGCCATGCGGTGGAGAGGCGCCAGCCCAATCCGATTGGCCTCGGCGCTGATTGAGCCCCTTCACCCACACATAAACCAAGGAGACCATTCCATGAACAAACGTCATCTGCTGCGTTCGGGCCTTTGCGCGTCCATCGCCCTGCTGAGCGCATCCTGGGTGCAGGCACAGGAATTTCCGCCCAAAAAGGGCGTGACCATCGTCGTCGGCTTTGCCGCTGGTGGTGCGGCTGATGCGGCAGCCCGCCTGATCGGCAAGAAGCTGGGCGAGCAGATCGGGGTGCCAGTCATCATCGAGAACAAGCCGGGAGCTGGCGGCAATATCGCGCACCAGTATGTCGCCAAGTCCGCGTCGACCGACGGCAGCGTGCTGCTGTTCGGCTCGGTCGGCCCGCTGTCGATTGCCCAGCATCTGATGAAGCTGGGCTACGACCCGGTCAAGGACCTGGCTCCCATCACCATGGGCGTCAACTTCCCGAACTTGCTGGTGATCAATGCCGATCTGGGCATCAAGACCTTCGCCGACTTCATCGCCTATGCCAGGAAAAACCCTGGCAAGTTGGAATACGCCTCCACCGGCGCCGGCTCGGCCTCGCACCTGGCGGGCGAGCTGATGGACGACATGGCCAAGATCGACACCGTGCACGTGCCCTACAAGGGTGGCGCGCCTGCCTTGCAGGACCTGCTGGGTGGCCGGGTGGCCCTGTACTACTCGACCTACAACACTGCTCAGCCGCATATCGAAACCGGCAAGCTGATCCCGCTTGCTTCGACCGGCCCGCAGCGCCTGCCGCAGCTGCCCAAGGTTCCGACGATCGCGGAATCGGGCTACCCCGGCTACAGCGCCACCAACTGGTATGCCTTTGTCGCCTCGTCCAAGGTGCCGGCGCCGGTGCTGGACCGCTGGAACACCGAGTTGGTCAAGGTGCTCAAGTCGCCCGACGTGGTGACCGAGCTCAACAAGCACGGCATGCCGCCGCAACCGGGCACGCGCGAGGCGCTGGCCAAGGAAATCGAGCGCGAATCGGTGACCTGGGGCCGCGTCGTGCGCGATCGCAAGATCACCATGGCCCAGTAAGTAAGACAAAACAAATATCAAGCAGGAGACAAGCATGGAATTCTTCCAGTCCATCACCCGTCGCGTCCTGGGCGGCATGTTGCTGGCCGTGCTGGTGAGCCAGTCGGCACTGGCAGCCGAGATCCGGGTCGTCACCTCCGGCGCCTTCACCGAGGCATACAAGCAGCTGGTCCCGATCTATGAGGAAGCAACCGGACACAAGGTACTCAGCTCCTATGGTGCCTCCATAGGCGACGCACCCGACTCGATCCCGAGCCGCTTAGCGCGCGGCGAGAAGTTCGACCTGGTGATCCTGTCCGAGGGCGGACTTGAAGCCCTGAGTAGCGCGGGCAAACTGGTGCCGGGTTCAAGGGTGGACGTGGTGCGCTCGCAGATCGGGGCCGCGGTGCGCAAGGGCACGCCCAAGCCCGACATCAGCACGGTCGAGGCACTCAAGCAGACCCTGTTGAACGCCAAGTCGGTCGCCTACTCGGCAAGCGCTAGCGGCACCTACCTGTCCAGCGAGCTGTTCCCCAAGCTCGGCGTGCAGGAACAACTGGCCAAGACCGGTAAGAAGATCTACAGCGAGCGGGTCGGGGCCGTCGTGGCCAGGGGCGATGCGGAACTAGGCTTCCAGCAGGTCAGCGAGCTGATCTACTTCAAGGAGCTCGACTTCATTGGCACCCTGCCTGACGCGGTGCAGCAGACCATCTTCTTCTCGGCAGGCCTGGTCGTTGGCGCCCAGGAACCCGAGGCCGCGCGCCATCTGCTGAAGTTCCTGACCTCGCCCGCCGTGGCCGGCATCGTGCGCGCGACGGGCCTGGACCCAGTCAACCACCGCGGCGCCCAGGCTGATGTCAAGTGATGCCGGCTGCAGCGACGCCAAAGCCCGCCAGCCTGAAAGAGCTGTTCTGGGCCTTTTCCTGGCTGTCGCTGCAGGGCTTTGGCGGCGTGCTGGCCGTGGTACATCGCGAACTGGTGGAGCAGCGCGGCTGGCTGACGCCGCAGGGCTTCCTGGAGGACTGGGCGGTGGCCCAAGTCATGCCGGGGCCCAATGTCTGCAACCTGGCGCTGATGTTCGGCGACCGGCATTTCGGCTGGCGCGGCGCCTTCACCGCGCTGGCGGGACTGCTGGCATTGCCCTTGTTGCTCTTGCTGAGCCTGGCAAGCCTGCTCGGCCAATTGCCCTGGCAGGCCGCTATTGCCGGCGGCTTGCGTGGCATGGGGGCCGTGGCTGCTGGGCTGATCGCGGGCGCGGCCTTCAAGCTGCTGCTGGGTTTGAGGCAGCATCCGCTGGGCTTCACGCTGATCTGGCTGCTGGCCAGCGCAGCCTTTGCCGGCGCGGTCTGCTGGCATCTCCCGCTGCACCTGATGGTGCTGGGGCTGGGCACGCTGAGCTGTGGTCTGACCTGGCACCGGATACGTGAAGGCCGTCGCGCATGAGCCTGTCCGACTGGATCCACCTGCTGCTGTTCCACTTCTCACTGTCCCTGCTGGCTGTGGGTGGTGCAATCACGCTGGCCCCCGACCTGCATCGCTGGCTGGTCAACCAGCAAGGCTGGTTGACGGAGCCGCAGTTCAACCAGTCGATTGCCCTGGCGCAAGCCGCGCCGGGGCCGAACGTGCTGTTCGTCGCCATGACTGGATGGACCGTGGGCCTCAACGCCGCAGGCCCTGAAGCAGCACCGTGGCTGGCCTACCTGATCGCTGGCACCGCATGCCTGCTCAGCCTGGCCGGCGTGCTGGCGCCCAGTTCCGTCTTGACATTGATCGTCACGCGCTGGTGTCGCAAGAATCGCGGTCTGTTAATCGTCCAGGTGCTCCGCCAGGGACTGGCACCCATAGTGGTCGGCATGCTCTGGGCTACCAGCTGGCTGCTGGGGAGGTCTGGAGGGCATTGGCTCGAGGACAGCAAGCTCTGGCTGCTCACCCTGGTCAGCGCCGCGCTCGTCTGTCGGACGAGGATTCCTGTTCCGTGCCTGCTGGCCTTCGGGGCGCTGCTCGGTGCGATGGGCTGGGTTTAGGCTTGGCCTTGGCCTTGCTCGGTTTGCCTTGCCCAGCCCCGTTCTTCGGTGACACTCGGAGCATGAGCATGCACCAGAACCCATCATCGCAAGCCGCTCCCAACCTGATCCTGCTGCGCCACGGCGAGTCGGCCTGGAACCGCGAGCAGCGCTTCACCGGCTGGGCCGATGTCGGTCTGACCGATGAGGGCGAGGCGCAGGTGCTGCAGGCCGCCGAGGCCTTGCGCGCGGCCGGGCTGGGCTTCGATGTCGCCTACAGCTCGGTGCTGCAGCGCTGCACGCGCTCGCAGCAACTGCTGCTCGAGGCACTCGGCTGCCCCCGCGTGCGCCAGCATTTCGACTGGCGCCTCAACGAGCGCCACTACGGTGCGCTGACCGGGCGCGCCAAGGCCGAGGCCGTGGCCGAGTTCGGCGCCGAGGCGGTGCAGGCCTGGCGGCGCGGCTACGAGGCTCGGCCCGCGCCGGTCGATGCTGCTGCAGCGGCTCATATCCCGCTCGATGCACGCTACGCGCCGCTGCAGCCGCACCAGCTGCCAAGGGGCGAGTCGCTGGCCGACACCGTCGAGCGCGTCGGCGCGGTCTGGCGCGAGCGCCTGCAGCCCGAGCTGCGCGCGGGCCGGCGCGTGCTGGTCACGGGGCATGGCAACGGCCTGCGCGCGCTGATCCTGCTGATCGAGGGGCTGTCGGGCCGCGACGTCGTCGCGCTCGAGGTCGGCAACAGTGCGCCGCTGGTCTACAGCCTGGATGGCGAAATGCGCCCGCTGGCGCGGCGCGAGCTGCCGGTGCCGCCGCGCGTCGTGTCGGCGATTCTCTGATCAGCTTTTCAGCAGCGGCGCGTGAGCCGTCTTGCCTGCCCCGGACCGCTGCGCCTTGTAGATGCCCAAGGGTCCCGAGCACAGGTAGCTGGCCGCGCAGGCGATCGCAGCCGGCATGCCGAGCGCGGCGCCGAACAGCTCGACCGCCATCAGCGTGCAGGCCAGCGGCGTGTTGGCCGCGCCCGCGAACACCGCGACCAGTCCGACCGCGGCCAGCAGGTCGAAGGGCAGCTGCAGCAGCGGCGCCAGCGCATTGCCCAGCGTGGCGCCGATGAAGAACAGCGGCGTGACCTCGCCACCCTTGAAGCCCGATCCTATCGACGCCACCGTGAACGCGAGCTTGCCCGCGAAGTCCCAGGCCGGCAGCGGCTGCGCGAAGGCCTGCTCGATCACCGGCAGGCCCAGCCCCAGGTAGCGCTCGGCCCCCAGGCCCCAGGCCAGCGCCGCGATCACGCAGCCGCCCAGCAGCGGGCGCAGCGGCGCCCAGGCAATGTGGCGCCTGAACTGGTCGGCCAGCGCGTGGCTGCCGGCGGCGAACAGCCGCGCGGTCAGGCCGAACACCATGCCGGCGAGCAGCAGCGCACCGAGCTGGGCCAGTGACAGCGAGCCGAAAGCCGCCACGGAATAGTGCGAGTGCGTCACCCCCCACAGCAGAGCAACGCGGTCGGCCAGCAGCGCCGCGACCAGGCAGGGCAGCAGCACGCCGTGGTGCAGCCGTCCGACGGCCAGCACTTCGAGCGCGAACACCGCGCCCGCCAGCGGCGTGCCGAACACCGAGCCGAAGCCGGCCGCGATGCCGCACATCAGCAGCACGGGCCGGTCCTCGCGAGCCAGCCGCAAGGCGCGCGCGATCTGGTCGGCCAGCGCGGCGCCCATCTGCACCGCAGTGCCCTCGCGCCCGACCGAGGCACCGAACAGGTGCGAGATGACGGTCGCGGCCAGCACCATCGGCGCCATGCGCAGCGGCAGCGCCTGGCGCGGCTCGTGGATCTCGTCGATCAGCAGGTTGTTGCCGCCGTCGGCGCGCCCGCCGAGCTTCATGTAGGCCCAGCCGACCGCGAATCCCGCCAGCGGCAGCCCGGCCAGCAGCCAGGGCATGGACAGGCGGGTCGAGGTGGCCCAGTCGAGCGCGTGCAGGAACAGCGCCGAGGCGCTGCCGGCCAGCAGGGCGACGCCGGCGGCCAGCAGCAGCGTGCGGGCCAGACCGACCGGGCCAGGCAGCCAGGACCAGGGTGAGCGGTGGGCGGGGGCGGGTTTCATGGACAGCCGCCATCTTATCGGCAAGGCTCCAGGACCGATCCGCGGCGGAGCGTCTGCCGCCGCCCGGGGGCGGGCCAGAAGTCCGGCGGCGGCCTAGAATGAAAGCACCGTCAACAGGAAGCATGCCATGTCCGGCACCCTCTGCGTCCAGAATGCCCGTTCTTCTTGCCCGTTCCTGCGCACCAGTGCCGCGCTGTGCCTGACGCTGGGCGGATGGCTGCCCTTCCTGCTGGCGTTGGCCCTCGCCCTTGCAGGCCTGGGACGGCCGGCCTGGGGACAGACCCCGGCCGCGCTGCGTGCACGCCAGCTCGAGCTGCGCGAGAAGATGGCTGCGAGCGACTTCGGCCGGCCTCTCGTGATGGACTCCTTCCAGCGCGACGACCGCCTGAGCGGCGAGATCCACGCCCAGCTCGCCACTCAGTTCGAGCAGATCGCAGCGGCCTTGCAGCCGGCGCAGGCCTGGTGCGACATCCTGATGCTGCACCTCAATGTCAAGCTCTGCCGTGTCCATGGCACGCCCGAGCAGCCCAGGCTGGAGGTCGTGGTGGGTCGCAAGTACGACCAGCCGCTCGAAGAGGCTTTCCTGCTCGACTTCGGCTTGCGCGTGCTGTCGTCCAGGCCTGACTACCTCGCGCTGCAGCTCGAGGCGGATGATGGCCCCTTTGGCACCCGCGACTATCGGATCGGGCTGGAGCTGGTGCCGACCGCCGCTGGCGGCAGCTTCCTGCGCCTGGCTTACTCGTACCGTTCCGGACTGGCTGCGCGGCTCGCGCTGCAGGGCTATCTGGTCACGCTGGGGCGAGGCAAGGTGGGTTTCAGCGTAGTCGGACAAGGGCCTGACGGCAGCCCGGAATATGTGGGTGGCGTGCGCGGCGTGGTCGAGCGCAACACCATGCGCTATTACCTGGCGCTCGAGAGCTATCTGGCCGCCTTGCGATTGCCCTCGGCGCAGCGGACCGAGCAGCGCCTGCAGGCCTGGTTCGACGCCAGCGAGCGCTACGCGCGCCAGCTGCACGAGCTCGAACGCGCCGAATATCTGGCCATGAAGCGCCGCGAGTTGGCCAGGCTGCAGGCCGGCGCCGTGGCCCCGCGCTGATTCCCGAGCCGCAGGATGAAGACAGCAAGCTGGCGCCTCTTTCTGGCCATGTGGCCCGACGCCGCAGCACGCGCCGCGCTGGCCGAGCAGGCGCTGCGCTGGGGCTGGCCCGACGCCGCGCGGCGCTACGGCGAGAGCGACTGGCATGTGACGCTGCAGTTCCTGGGCACGGTGCCCCAGGGCAGGCTGGTCGAATTGCGCGCCGGCCTGGCGGTCGGATTCGAGCCCTTCGATCTCAGGCTGGACCGCGCCGAGCTGTGGTCGCGCGGCCTGGCGGTGCTGACCTGCTCGCAAGTCCCGGCCGGGCTGCAGCGCTTGCATGACGGGCTTGCGCAGGCCATGTCCGCGCTCGGGTTGCAGCCCGAGACGCGCCACTACCTTCCCCACCTCACGCTGGCGCGCTCGGCCACCGGTGCGCTGCTGCCATCCGGGCCGCCAGCGATCCGCTGGACGGTGCGTGACTATGCGCTGGTGCGCTCGACCGGTAACTTGCGCTGGCGTTACGACCTGCTGCAGCGCTATTCTTGCGATCCATGTCCACTCTGACTTCCGCCGATTTCCACCGGGCAAGGGCTTGCACCTGCCGGCCTGCCCGCGCTGCGCTGAGCGGTCTTGCGCTGGCCCTTGCCGGATGGCAGGCAGTTCCAGCGGCTGCTGATCAGCTGGCAGCCTTGCCAGAGCCGCCGGCGCGCTGGTCGCAGGCTGCCGCAGCGCTCCCCTCTGCTGAAGCCTCGGCCGCAGCCGATCCGTCCCTGCTGGCGCGCTGGTGGGGCGTCTTTGGCGATGAGGTCCTGGGTGCGCAGGTCGAGCAGGCCTTGCGTGCCGGCCACAGCGTGCGCAGCGCGGCCGCGGCGCTGGAGCAGGCGCGCGCGCTGCGCGACGTCGCGCAGGCCGGCCGCTGGCTCGAGCTCGGCGCCAGCGCTGCGGTGCAGCGCAGCCGCAAGGGCGAGGCCGCCGCTGGCAACAGCTGGAGCGCCGGCCTCGACGCCAGCTGGGACGCCGACCTGTTCGGCCAGCAGGCTGCCAGGGTCGATGCCAGCCAGGCCGACCTGCTCGCCGCCCGTTTTGCGCTGGAGCAGGCGCGGGTCGAGCTGGCCGCCGAGGTCGCGCTGAGCTACATCGAGCTGCGCGGCTTGCAGGCGCGGCTCGCGATCGCGCGCGCCAGCCTGGCAGCGCAGGAGGAGACGCTGCAGATCACCGACTGGCGCGTGCGTGCCGGCCTGGCCTCGTCGCTCGACCTCGAGCAGGCGCGCGCCGCCGCCGAGCAGACCCGGGCCCAGATCCCGGCGCTGCAGTCCAGCCTGGCCCGGGCGGCGCATGCTCTGGCCTTTCTCGGCGGCCAGCCGCCCGCCGCCACCCGGCCCTTGCTGCAGTCCGTGCAGCCTGTTCCCCAGCCGTCCGCTGCGCTGGCGCAGTCCTTCCCGGCCGACACCCTGCGCCAGCGTGCCGACCTGCGTGCGGCCGAGCAGCGCGTGCGTGCGGCGCTGGCCCGCGTGCGGCAGGCCGACGCGGCGCGCTGGCCGGGCCTGCGCCTTGGCGGATCGCTCGGGCTCGCGGCTGCGCGCCCCTCCGAGCTGTTCGAACCGGCTTCGATCGCGCGCAGCCTGCTCCTGAGCCTGACCGGCTCGCTGTTCGATGGGGGCGCTGCCCGCGCCACGCTGCGCACGCAGCAGGCCGCGCTGGACCAGTCACGCATTGCCTACCAGTCCGCCTGGCTCGGCGCGCTGCAGCAGGTCGAGGACGCGCTGGCTGCGCTGGCGGCTGACCGCGAGCGACTCCTGCGGCTGTCGGCCGCTGCCGAGGCGGCAGCCAACGCCGACCTGCTCGCGCGTCAGCGCTACGCCAGCGGCCTGATCGACTTCCGTACCGTGCTCGACACCCAGCGCACCCTGTTGTCGGTGCAGAGCGAGCTCGAAGCCACCCGCGCCGCGCTCGGCGCCGACCATGTCCGACTCTACCTGGCGCTGGGCGGCGGCTGGTCGCCCGACGCCTTCACGACTTCCGAATCCCGATGAAACCCTCCGCAGCCCCTGCCACCCCTGGTCCCGGTGCCGTCGACCAGTTGCTCGGCGCCGACCGCCCGCCACGCTGGTGGCGTCGTCCGATCTGGTGGATCCTCGCGCTGGTGCTGCTCGCGCTGGCGGGCGGCGGCTACTGGCTCGCTGTCCGCCAGGCGGGCAAGGCCCAGCCTTCCTATGTGAGCGAGCCGGTCGGGCGCGGCGACATCACGCTGACCGTCTCGGCCAACGGCACGGTGCAGCCGACGCGCTCGGTCAACATCGGCAGCGAGCTCTCGGGCACGGTGCGCCGGGTGCTGGTCGACGTCAACGACCGCGTGAGCCGGGGACAGGTGCTGGTCGAGCTCGACGCCGCCAAGCTGTCGGACCAAGTCGCCCGCTCGCGCGCAGCACTCGCCGCGGCGCAGGCCCAGCTGGCGCTGGCGACCGCGACGCTGAAGGAGTCGCAGGCCAGCCTGGCCCGGCTCGAGGAGGTCGCGCGCCTGTCCGGAGGCAAGGTGCCGTCAGCCGCCGAGCTCGACGCTGGCCGCGCCGCGCTCGAGCGCGCCAGCGCCAGCGAGGACAGCGCGCGCGCCGCCATCACGCAGGCGCGCGCCGCGCTCTCGACCGACGAGACCAACCTGGCCAAGGCCTCGATCCGCTCGCCGATCGACGGCGTGGTGCTCGAGCGCAAGGTCGAGCCCGGCAACGCGGTCGCGGCCTCGCTGCAGGCGGTCACGCTGATGACGATCGCCGAGGACCTGCGCCGCATGAGGGTCGAGGTCAGCGTCGACGAGGCCGATGTCGGCGCGGTCCAGGTCGGACAACGTGCGCGCTTCAGCGTCGGCGCCTATCCGGCGCGCCAGTATCCGGCCGAGGTCACGCGCGTCGCCTTCGGTCCGACCAAGACCGACAACGTCGTCACCTACACCACCTACCTCGAGGTCGCCAACGACGACCTCAGCCTGCGCCCCGGCATGACGGCCGCCGCCAACATCGTCGCGACCGAGCGCAAGGGCGTGCTGCTGGTGCCCAACACGGCGCTGCGCTTCACGCCGCTGGCCAGCAACGGCAACGGCTCGGGCGGCGTGATGTCGATGATGTTTCCGCGCCCGCCGGCCAGCGGCCGCAAGACCGCGCGTGCCGACAGCAAGGCCGGCGCCAAGAAAGTCTGGGTCTTGCGCGCCGGCCAGCCGGTCGCGGTGGCGGTCAGCGCCGGCATCAGCGACGGGCGCATGACCGAGGTCGTCGAGGGCGATCTGCAGGCCGGCGAGCTCGTCATCACCGACCAGCGCAGCGGGGGCAAGCCTTGACATCCGTCCAGCCCGCTCCTG
>JBDLTM010000067.1:0-9640 GCA_039805805.1 Pseudomonadota bacterium
CGAGAAAAGCCCATGAACCCGTCCAGCGCAGCTGCTTCAAGCGCGGCGAGCCAAGCGAGCGAAGCGATCCAAGCCGGTGATCCGGTGCTGGACCCGCGCGCCTTCAGGCGCTGCCTGGGCCAGTTCGCCACCGGCGTCACGCTGGTGACCGCCCGCAACGGCGAGCGCCTGGCCGGAATGGCGGTCAACTCCTTCGCTGCCGTTTCGCTGGCGCCGGCGCTGGTGCTGTGGTCGATCCGGCGCGAATCCGGCAGCGTGGCGGATTTCGTGCAGGCCGGCCATTACGCGGTCAGCGTCCTGAGCGACGAGCAGGTCGAGCTGTCGCAGCTGTTCGGCTCGGCCCACCCGGAGCGCTTCGAGCGGGCGCCCTGGCATGCCAGCCGCCACGGTGATCCGCTGATCGAGGGCGCCCTCGCGCACTTCGAATGCCGGCTGGAGCAGGTCATCGAGGCCGGCGACCACCTGATCCTGCTCGGCCAGGTCGAGCACTATGCACGCTACGAGGGCTCCCCCCTGCTGTTCAGCCAGGGCGCCTACGGCATCTCGCAGGAGCTACCGGCACCGTCCACCGGCCAGCCTGCCGCAGGCGCGCCCCATGCCGCCTCGAGTTCCGACCCCGAGCTGCTGCGCGAGCTGATCCATGCCAGCCAGCGCCTGTCGCATGACTTCGACGCGCACCGGCAGGCGCTCGGACTGACGATCCCGACCGCCCGCCTGCTCAACATCCTGTCGGACGGGGCCAGCTGTGTCGACGAACTGGCTGCCTCGTCCTTCCTGGAGCAGGACGAGATCGCCGATGGCCTGGCGGTGCTCGAGCAGTTCGGACTGGTGAGCTCGGATGGGGGTCGGCTCGAGCTGACGGCTGCCGGATGCGAGCGTCGCGCCGCGATCGCCGGCCGCGCCGCCAGCTACATGAGCCAGCGCCTGGAAGGACAGTCGGCAGCCGACATCGCGGCCTTCCGGCGCGTGCTCAAGGTGCTGCGTCAGGATTGAGCCTGCCGCAGCTTGACCGGCCACCGGGTAGCAGCCTGATAATGAGGCTGATACATCACAGGGAGCCGAGATCATGAAATGGATTCGCACCGTTGCGCTGGCCTGCTGCGCCAGCGCCTTCAGCCTGGCGGCCTGCGCCGAAAGGCCTGACTTTGCCGGCGGTCCGCCCGCCGGGCGTGAGCATCCAGGCCGGGACGGCCCGGATCAGCCCGGAACGGGCCGGCACGAGATCGACCACAGGGAGATGGCCGCGCGGCACGGCCATCAGTTCGATCATCGGCAACGCGATTCGGTGCGAAGCTACTATGCGCCGCGTTTCAAGGCCGGCCACTGCCCGCCCGGACTGGCGAAGAAGCACAACGCTTGCCTGCCCCCAGGCCAGGCCAGGAAATGGGAACTCGGACAGCCCCTTCCCGCGGGCCTGGCGCGCCATCCGCTACCTGCCGAATTGCTGCGAAGGCTCGGCCCGCCGCCAGCCGGACACGAATATGCGCAGGTGGAGAGCGACATCCTGCTGCTGACGATCGGAACCAGCATGGTGATCGACGCGATCGAGAACCTGGGGCTCTTGGACCGCTGAACGCCAAACGGGCTGCCCCTCGGCAGCCCGCCTGGCCTGACCGCGCCCCCAAAGGCGCACAGCGGTATCGGCTGTCAACCCCCGTGACCCGGAGGATGGCGCCTTTCCTGCGACTGGTTGTTAGTTCCCACATGCGACTCGCGGTCGCTGCGGCTGTCGGGCGTGCGATGGCCCTGGTTGAGCTGGGTGGCATCCTGCTCGCCCATCTTGTTGTGGTCGTTCTCGACCTTGCGGGCATGCGGCTGCTGCTGGTCGGCCGGGCTGTGGTGTTTTGTCATACTGACTCCCTGGGTTGAAAAGGCAGAAATGCTGCACTGACAACCGTAACTTACCGGAATCGGAGCCGGACCGCCAGCCCCACCCGATCAGGCCACCAGAAAATTCCTGAACTGCCAGGGATCGGCCGGATCGAGCTCCTCCTCGAACAGCCGGCCGCGGTCGCGCAGCGGGTCCCAGTCACCGCGCACGCCCAGCAATTCGCCCAGATAGGGTCGCGCGATGCCGAGCACGAAGTCGTGCGGCAGCTCATCGGGCTCGACCACGCCGGCGCCAGGGTGCTGCAGCGCCCAGGCCACTCCGGCCAGCACGCCGGCTGCGACCTGCAGGCTGGTCGCGTTGCTGTGCGGCGCCATCTCGCGCGCCCGGGCGATGTCAAGCCGCGAGCCGTACCAGTAGATGCCGCCGGCCTGCCCCATCAGCAGCACGCCGAGCTCGTCGACGCCGGCCACGATCTCGTCGCGCACGATGCGCTGTATCGACTGAAGGCGCCAGTTGCGACCCGCAAACTCGTGCAGCGACAGCACCGCGTCGTCGCAGGGGTGGTAGGCATAGTGGACAGTTGGCCGGTAGACCAGTTCGTCGCCTGAGCGCAGCGTCAGGTGGTCGGCGATCGAGATCGCCTCGGCGTGCGTGATCAGGAAGCCGTGATAGGGACCCTCGAGCGGCGTCCAGCTGCGCACCCGGGTCGCGGCGCCGGGGCGCTGCAGGTAGATCGCCGCGTCGCAACCATAGCCGTGCCGCCCCGCATGCTCGGGCCAGTGTCGCTCGTGGCTGCCCCAGCCGAGCTCGGCGGGCTGGCAAGCCTCGGAGACGAATCCATCGACCGACCAAGTGTTGACGAACTCGTCGCGCCTCTTGTGGCACGAGCAGACCTGTGTGTCGCGCTCTGCGACATGGATCACGCGCACGCCGAGATCGCGCGCGAGCCCGGCCCAGCCGCAGCGTCCTGCGGGCACGCCGCCCGGCAGTCCGGCGCCGGCAGCGAGCTCGAGCAGCGCCTGCTTGACGAAGCTCGAGATCAGACCGGGATTGGCACCCATCGTCATGAGCGCGGTCGGACCGCCGCGATGCTCCCGACCGAACGCCAGCACCTGCTCGCGCAGCGCATAGTTGCTGCGCCGTGTCGGCGGCAGGGATGCGTCGGTATAGAGCCCTGGCCAGGGCTCGGTGCAGGTATCGAGGTAGAGCAAGCCGCGCGGCTCGCACCAGCGCAGCAGCGCCAGGCTGGAGACATCGACCGAGAGGTTGAGCAGGAAGTCGCCTGCCAGCAGTCCCTGCGCATCGAGAAGTTGCTCGTGATTGGCATCGGTCAGCGGGCTGCGCGCGAAGGCGACGCCCTGTGCGGCGGCGATCTCGCGTCCCGCTTCGTGCGCGGAGATGATCGAGACCTGGCCGGGCTGCAACTCGAGGTGGCGCAGCAGCAGCGGCAGCACGGCCTGCCCCACGCTGCCGAAGCCGACCATCAGCAGCCGGCCCTGCAGGCGGGCAAGCTTGGGACCGGCGTCCATCTCAGATCAGGTCGAGCAGCCGGTAATAGGTCATGGCGAGCGTGAGCGCCGGCCGGCGCAGGATGGTGCCGCCCGGCAAGGCCTGGTGCCTGATGCGCGACAGCAGGTCGAAGCGCTCGGCCTGGCCCGCGATCACCTCGGCCACCAGCTTGCCCGCGATGCCGGTCGTGCCGATGCCGTGGCCCGAGAAGCCCTGCAGGTAATAGAGGTTCTGGCCCAGCCGGCCGAAGTCGGGCGCCATGTTGAGCGAGACGTCGCAGAAGCCCCCCCAGGCGTAGGCCAGCCCCAGGTCGGACAGTTGCGGGAAGACCTCGAGCATGCGCTTGCGCATGCGCCCCTTGACCTGCTCGGCCGGCTCGGGCGTGGCGCTGTCGCCGCCGCCGAACAGCAGGCGGTTGTCGGCAGACAGGCGGAAGTAGTCCAGCATGTGGTTGTTGTCGCTGCAGGCGGCACGCCCGCGGATCAAGGCGTCGGCGCGCTCGGGCGCCATCGGCTCGGTGGCGACGATGTAGGTGACCACCGGGACGATGCGCTCGGCCAGCTCGGGCGCGATCGCCTGGCCGTACTCGCCCAGGTAGAAGTTGCCCGCCAGCAGCACGAAGCGGCACTTCACATTGCCCTGCGCCGTGCGCACCACCGGCCTGTCGCCGCGCTCGAGGCCGATGACCTCGGAATGCTCGAAGATGCGCACGCCCGCGGCGCGCGCAGCCCGCGCGATGCCCAGCGCGTACTTGAGCGGATGCAGGTGCCCCGACAGCGGATCGAAGGCTCCGCCCCAGTAGCGCTGGCTGGCGACCCAGTCGCCGATCGCGGCATCGTCCAGCCATTGCTGTGCGTGGCCGTAGCGCGCAGCCATGTGCTCGACGCGCTCCTTCAGTTCGCGGGCGCGGCGCGCGCTGGTCGCCAGCGTCAGGTAGCCGGGCCGGTAGTCGCAATCGATCGAGTGCTGGCGCATGCGGTCCTGCACCAGCTGCAGGCCCTGCATCGAGATGTCCCAGGCTCGGCGCGCATCCTCGGGCGAGAACTGCTCCTCGATCGCGTCCTCGCCGTCGCTGCCGAAACCCGCGATGACCTGCCCGCCGTTGCGCCCGGATGCACCGGACGCCACCCGGTCGCGCTCGAGCACCACCACCGAGTAGCCGCGACCGGCCAGCTCCAGCGCGGCGGACAGTCCGGCGAGCCCTGCCCCGAGCACGCAGACATCGGCCTCGATGCTGCCGGCCAGCGGCGGGCCTGCGGGCGGCCGCACGGCGCTGGCCTCATAGTAGGAATTACGGTTCAGTTCCCGGTCGATCTCCAGCATGGCGGCTCCCTTGGGGCGGATGTCCCGCAGCGCCCATCCAGAGCTGCCAAGCCACCCACGCCAATATGCTAGTCATGCCACCAAGGGGATGTCAACCAGGGCAAGTGCAAAGGTCGCGGCCGGCCATCATGCCGGCTGGCGCCCGGCGCGCCAGGCGCCGATGAGCGCGATCAGGCCCGGCACCAGGATCAGCGCCCAGATGATCTTGCTCAGGTTGGCCTGCACCCAAGGCAGGTTGCCGAACAGGTAGCCGGCCAGCGTCAGGCTGCAGACCCAGAGCAGGCCACCACCCACGTTGTAGGCGGTGAACTTGGATCGCGACATCGCGGCGACGCCGGCGACGAAGGGCGCGAAGGTCCGGATGAAGGGCATGAAGCGCGCCAGCACGATGGTGATGCCACCATAGCGCTCGTAGAACTCATGCGCCTGGTTGAAGGCCCGCTTGTTGAAGAAGCGCGAGTCCTCCCACTGGAAGACCTTGGGGCCGAAGTAGCGCCCGATGCTGTAATTGAGCTGGTCGCCGAGGATGGCGGCGAGAACGAGCAGGCCCATCGCGAGCGGCAGGCTGATCAGGCCGGCACCCGCGAGCGCGCCGACGATGAAGAGCAGCGAGTCGCCCGGCAGGAAAGGCATGACGACCAGACCAGTCTCGACGAAGACGATCAGGAACAGCAGCGCATAGACCCAGGCGCCGTAGCTCTCGACGAAGGCGTGCAGGTGCTTGTCGACATGCAGGATGAAGTCGATCAGGAAGGGGATGATGTCCATCCCTGGGATTATCCCAGCCTTGCGTGACGGCAGCGGCCCAGCGCCGGTCCACCTACAATGCAGGGGTGAATTCCCTGCCCAGCGCCCCGCCGCACAACACTCCCCTCGCTTCGCGCCGTCCGATCCGAGAACTGCCCGACGAGCTGATCAGCCAGATCGCCGCGGGCGAGGTGGTGGAGCGGCCGGCCTCTGTGGTGCGCGAACTGGTCGACAACGCGCTCGACGCCGGCGCGCGCCAGGTCACGGTGCGGCTGCTGGCCGGCGGCGTGCGCCTGATCTCGGTCGAGGACGACGGCTGCGGCATCCCGCGCGAGGAGCTGAGCGCCGCGCTCAAGCGCCACGCCACCAGCAAGATCGGCAACCTCGATGAGCTCGAGTCGGTCCAGACCATGGGCTTTCGCGGCGAGGCGCTGGCCGCCATCCACTCGATCGCCGACGTCAGCCTGCTCTCGCGCGAGTCCGGAAGCGAGGACGGCCATGCCTGGATGCTCCACGGCCGCACCGGCGAGCTCTCGCCTGCGGCGCGCACTCATGGGACGACGGTCGAGGTGCGCGAGCTGTTCTACGCCACGCCGGCGCGACGCAAGTTCCTCAAGAGCGACGCGACTGAACTGGCCCACTGCATCGAAGCCGTGCGCCGCCATGCGCTGGCCCGTCCCGAGGTCGGCTTCGCGGTCTGGCACGAGGGCAAACTGGTCGAGCAGTGGCGCGCCTGCCAGCAGGAGGACGCGCAGGCAGCGCTGACCCAGCGCCTGGGCGACGTGCTCGGCGAGGACTTCGTCGCGCAGAGCCTGGTGCTGGACTGGCAGGGCCAGGGCCTGCGGGTCTGGGGCCGAACGGGACTGCCGGACGCCGCGCGCGCCAGGCCTGATCGCCAGTTCGCCTATGTCAACGGCCGCTTCGTGCGCGACAAGGTGGTCACTCACGCAGCGCGCAGCGCCTACGAGGACGTGCTGCACGGACAAAGGCAGCCAGCCTACGCGCTGTTCATCGAGATCGATCCGACCCGGGTCGACGTCAACGTGCACCCGACCAAGATCGAGGTGCGCTTCCGCGACGGGCGCGAGGTGCACCAGGCGGTGCGGCACGCGATCGAGAACGCGCTGGCGGCGCCGCGCTCGGCTGCGGCCGGCCAGGCGGCAGCGGCCCAGCCTGGCGGCAACGGCGCGGTCGCGAGCGGCTGGATCACTGCGGCTCCGGTCGCCGCGGCGGACAGCACCGCAGCGGCGGCGCCGATGCCGCGCGTGCAGCTCGGTCTCGGCATGCAGCATGCGGCGCCCGCTGCCTGGAGCCGGCCGGCGCCGGTCGGCCACCGGGTCGAGGACCTGTCCCGGCTCTGGCAGCCGAGCCGTGCCAGCGCTTCGGCCGCTCAGCGCTTCGAGCCCGTGCAAGGGGACAGTGCTACAGGCACCGGCAGCGCCACTCCGGCGGCAGGCGAAACCGGTGGCGACGCCTGCATGGCGGCGTCCGCTGCCAGCGCAGCCCACTCGCTCGGCCATGCGCCGCAGGACGGACAGCAGGCCTGGCCGCTCGGGCGCGCCATCGCCCAGCTGCACGGCATCTACATCCTGGCCGAGAACACGCAGGGCATGGTCCTGGTCGACATGCACGCGGCGCACGAGCGCATCGTCTACGAGAAGCTCAAGGCCCAGTTCGACGCCAGCGCCGACACCGGCCTGCAAAGCCAGCCGCTGCTGATTCCGGCGACCTTCGCGGCCACGCCGGCCGAGATCGCGACCGCAGAGACCTGCGCCGAGGCGCTGGGCCAGCTCGGGCTGGAGGTCTCGCCCTTCTCGCTGCATACGCTGGCGGTGCGCGCGGTGCCGGCCGCGCTGGCGCAGGGCGACATCGTCGAGCTCGCGCGCAGCGTGCTGGCCGAGCTCGCGCAGCACGAGGCCTCGACCGTGGTGCAGCGCGCGCGCAACGAGCTGCTCGCGACCATGGCCTGCCATGGCGCGGTGCGCGCCAGCCGCCGCCTGACGCACGACGAGATGAACGCACTGCTGCGCCAGATGGAGGCTACCGAGCGCAGCGACCAGTGCAACCACGGCCGCCCGACCTGGCGCCAGCTCACGCTGCGCGAACTCGATGCGCTCTTCCTGCGCGGACGCTGACAAGATGAAGATGCCTGACAAGGGGCTGATGTCGCCCACCGTGGTCGTGCTGCTGCTGTCGCTGCTGATGGGGCTGCAGCCGGTTGCCACCGACCTCTACCTGCCTTCGCTGCCCGAGCTGACCCGCAGCCTCAATGGCGGCATCGCGCAGGCCCAGCAGACCCTGACCGCGCTGCTGCTCGGCTTCGGCCTTTCGCAGCTGGCCTGGGGGCCACTGTCCGACCGCCTCGGTCGCCGGCCCGTGATGATCACCGGCATGAGCCTTTTCACGCTGGCATCGCTGGGCGCGACGCTGGCGGGCTCGATGGAGGGCCTGATCGCCTGGCGCGGCCTGCAGGGCCTGGCGATGGGCGCCTCCATGATGGGCGCGCGCGCCATGATCCGCGACCTCTACCAGCCAGCCGACGGCGCTCGGGTGATGTCCAAGGCGCTCGGAGGGCTCGGGCTGACCGCCTGCTTTACCGGTCCGCTGGGCGGCTGGCTGGCACAGCACCTGGGCTGGCGCGCCGCTCTGGCCTGCATCGCGCTGTTCGGCGCGCTGGTGCTTTCCATGCTGCTTTGGCGCCAGCGCGAGACGCTGCAGCAGCCCGACCGACAGGCCCTGCGGCCCGGCCACCTGCTGGCCAACTGGGGACTGATCCTGAGACATCCAACCTTCTGGTGCCAGGCGATGATCTCGGGCTTTTCCTTCGGCGGCCTGTTCGCCTTCCTGTCGCTGTCCTCCTTCGTTCTGGTCGGAGAATTCGGCCTGAGCCAGTCGGCGTACGGCCTGGTCATGCTGTCGATGTCGCTGAGCTACATCACGGGTACCTTCATTTGCCGCCGGCTGCTGACACGGCTGGGTATGCGCCGTACCATCGCGGTGGCCGCTGGCTTGAGCCTGTCAGGGGGCCTGGGGCTGGCCCTGTGCACCTGGCTCGAGATCGCGTCGACCTGGTCGGTGGCCTTGCCGTTCGGGCTCTACATCATGGCGCATGGCATCCATCAACCCTGCGCCCAGACCGGATCGATCGCCCCCTTCCCGCAGGCGGCCGGAGCAGCCTCTGCCTGGAGCGGCTGCCTGTCCATGGTGCTGGCCTTCCTCAATGGCCAGGTGCTGGGCTGGCTCATCAGCCATGAATGGCTCTCGCAGCGCCAGGCGCTGGGCTGGAGCGTGCTGTTCTGGGGCTCCCTGGTGGCACTCAACGCCTGGACCGCCGTGCAGCGCCACGGAGAGCTGCGATCGCCGCTGAAACGCCAGCCTGGCCAGGGCCCTGCTGCGACATGACACCCTCCACACACGACGACTCCAGCCCGGCCTGGCTGGCCATCGCCGGACCGACCGCTTCCGGCAAGACTGCGCTGGCGCTCGCGCTGGCAGAACAGCTGCCGGTCGAGATCATCAGCGTCGACTCAGCGCTGGTGTTTCGAGGCATGGACATCGGCACCGCCAAGCCCAGCGCTGCCGAGCTCGAGGCCGTGCCGCACCACCTGATCGACATCCGCGACGCGCTGCAGGTCTACAGCGCTGCCGAGTTCGTGCGCGACGCGCGCCAGTTGATGGGCGAGATCCGTGCCCGTGGCCGGCTGCCCCTGCTGGTGGGCGGCACCATGCTCTACTTCAAGGCCTTGTTCGAGGGCCTTGACGAGATGCCGCCGGCGCAGCCCGAACTGCGCGCGGCGATCGAGATCGAGGCCAAGCGCCTTGGCTGGCCCGCCCTGCATGCGGAGCTCGCCACGGTAGACCCGGTCACGGCGGCCCGGCTGTCGCCGAACGACAGCCAGCGCATCGGGCGGGCGCTCGAGGTCTGGCGGGCCAGCGGGCGGCCGATCTCGTCCTTCCACACCCGCAACCAGCCCGGCGGCGCAGCGCAATCCCTGCAGGTGGACGGCCGGCCTGGCCTGCTGCTGTCGCTCGAGCCGCTGGAGCGCGCCTGGCTGCACGGCCGCATCGCCGAGCGCTTCGACGCAATGCTGGCGCAGGGCTTCCTCGACGAGATGCGGAATCTGCGCGCGCGCGGCGACCTGGGACCCGACCTGCCCTCGATGCGCTGCGTCGGCTATCGCCAGGCCTGGGAGGCGCTCGACGCGGCCCGGGCAGCCGGCAGGTCCGACC
>JBDLTM010000068.1:0-9620 GCA_039805805.1 Pseudomonadota bacterium
GGGCCAGCAGCACGGGCATGTAGCCCAGGAAAGTGCGCCAGCGCCGCTCGTAGGGCGTGGCCACCTGGATCACGCGCTCGCGGTCGGTCAGCGTGAAGGTGCGCCACCGCGAGCCGTCCCATTCGGTTAGGTTCAGGCCGGGGCGCTGCAGCGGAGGCCCGGTGTCGGTCAGGGAGGAATAGATCAGCCTGCCGTTGGGCGTCCAGATCTGGCTGACGAACTGGCCGGCGTCCTGCGCTGCCGCGCTGCTTCCGGGTGGAGTGGCGACTCCATCCTGGCTGTCCGGGCCGGCGTCTGAGTTGTCATCCAGCCAGTCCTGGGTATCGTGGCGCACGATGGAATAGGCGATCTGCTCCAGTCCGTAGTCGCGCAGCGTGTTGAAGCCGCGCCAGGCCAGCTCGTAGGTCAGCACGCTGGCCAGCAGGCTGGCCAGCATAAGCGAGCCGATCAGCCAGACGAGCAGTCGGGCGCGGATCGTCTTCATGTCTCAGGCTGGCTCGCCGAGGCGTCGACCAGCTTGTAGCCCACGCCGCGAACATTCTTGATCCAGCTGCTGCCAAGCTTGCGTCTGAGGTGGTGCAGGTGGACCTCGATGGCATTGCTCGCGACCTCTTCCTGCCAGCCGTACAGCCTGGACTCCAGCTGCTCGCGCGACAGGACCGCGCCAGGACGCTCCATCAGGTACTCGAGCAGGTCGAACTCGCGGTGCGAGAGCTCTAGCGCCTGGCAAGAGAGGCGAGCCTCGCGCCGGATCGGGTCGAGCTGCAGCGCGCCGCAATGCAGCAGCGGCTGGCTGCGTCCCTGGTTGCGCCGGATCAGCGCGTGCAGGCGCGCGACCAGCTCGTTGAGGTCGAAGGGCTTGGTGATGTAGTCGTCGGCGCCGAGGTTGAGGCCGCCGATGCGGTCTTCGACGGTCTGGCGCGCGGATACGATCAGCACGGGCAGAGGGTTGCCGCGCTGGCGTAGCGACTTGAGCACCTGCAGGCCGTCGATCTCGGGCAGGCCGAGGTCGAGCAGCAGGGCGTCAAAGCTTTCGGCGCCGGCCGCCGCTAGCACGGCGGGGCCATCCTTGACCCAGCTGACCTGGAAGCCGGCCAGCTTGAGGGCTTTTTGCATGCTGGTTCCCAGCATGTCGTCATCTTCGGCGAGTAACAGTCGCATGGCATCCTGGTGGTTGATGCCTGGATTGTCGGTAAAAAAGCGGACGCGCGCCGATGCATCCACTCAGGGCAGGGCCTGGGGACCCTGTTGCGTCTTCAGGCAGCAGCCGGAGGCTGGGCCGGACGGACGGTCACGGAAGCAGCGGTGAGGATGGCGAACAGGGATTTTTTCATGTCAGGCTCCTGGTGTTTTCAGAGGGTTGCCGAGTCCATGTCGGCCACCACGGTAGGGATTCTGCTCGGCCAGACTTAGGGAAAACTTATCGTGTACAAATTGTTGCCACTTGGCCTGGGGGCAGATTTTCAGGGTACAGGCTGCTGTCTGCCGCTGCTGTCCCTTGACGCGGGGGCGGCAGCGGCGTTGAATCGACGCCTGAAGCTGGACGGTTCGAGCCGGCAACAGGGGAGGGCCAGATGGAAATGACGCGCCGCATCGTCAAGCAGCCCGGCCAGCTCAGGCCGCCGCCGAATCTCGGAGACCATGCCGCCGTCAGCGCGGCTTTCAGCTGGCAGGCTGCCAGCGCAGAACTCGCGGGCCTGCCGGGCGGCGGCCTCAACATGGCGCACGAGGCGGTCGGGCGCCACCTGGCCGAAGGCCGCGGCGACAAGGTCGCGCTGCGCTGTCTCGGCAAGAGCGGCCAGCGACGCGAGTTCAGCTACGCCGAGCTGGCGGCGCAATGCCACCGCTTTGCCAATGCGCTGCAGGGCCTGGGCGTGACCCAGGGCGAGCGCGTCTTCCTGCTGCTCGGACGCCTGCCCGAGCTCTATTTCGCGCTGCTGGGCGGGCTGATGGCGCGCTGCGTGGTCTCGCCCCTGTTCTCGGCCTTCGGTCCAGAGCCGATCGCGACCCGCTGCGAGATGGGTGACGCGCGCGTGCTGGTCACCACGCCCGAGCTCTACCGGCGCAAGGTCAGGGGCCTGCGCTCCCGCTTATCCGGCTTGCGCCACGTGATCCTGGTGGGCGCGGCCGACCCCGAGCTGCTTTCCGATCCCGGCGTGCAAGGCTGGAGCGAGCTGGTCGATACCGCCTCTGGCGAATACGCCATCGGCCCGACCGGCCCCGAGGACATTGCCTTGCTGCACTTCACCAGCGGCACCACGGGCAAACCCAAGGGCGCGGTCCATGTGCACGGCGCGGTGCTGGCGCACAAGGTCACGGGCCGCTACGCGCTCGATCTGCACGCCGCCGACGTGTTCTGGTGCACCGCCGACCCGGGCTGGATCACCGGAACGAGCTATGGCGTGCTCGCGCCCTTGTGCAATGGCGTCACCAGCGTGGTGGTCGAGGCCGAGTTCGACGCCCAGACCTGGTACGGCGTGCTCGAATCCGAGCGCGTCAGCGTCTGGTACACCGCGCCGACGGCGATCCGCATGATGATGAAGCTCGGCCTCGAGGCCCTGCAGGGCCGTGACCTGTCGGCGCTGCGCTTCATGGCCAGCGTCGGCGAGCCGCTCAACCCCGAGGGCGTGGTCTGGGGCCAGCAGGCCTTCGGCCTGCCCTTCCACGACAATTGGTGGCAGACCGAGACCGGCGGCATCATGATCGCCAACTACGCGGCGATGGACATCAAGCCCGGCTCGATGGGCAAGCCGCTGCCGGGCATCACGGCTGCCATCGTCAGGCGTCAGGAGGGCGGCGGGATCGAGCTGATCGAGCAGTCCGACATCGATGGCGAACTCGCGCTCAAGACCCCCTGGCCCTCGATGCTGCGCGGCTACCTCAACGAGGAGGAGCGCTACCGCAAGTGCTTCGTCGACGGCTGGTACCTGACCGGCGACCTGGCCCGGCGTGACGCCGAGGGCTATTACTGGTTCGTTGGCCGCGCCGACGACGTGATCAAGTCGGCCGGTCACCTGATCGGGCCGTTCGAGGTCGAGAGCGCGCTGATGGAGCACCCCGCCGTGGCCGAAGTCGGCGTGATCGGCAAGCCGGATCCGACGCTGGGCGAGCTGGTCAAGGCCTTCGTCGCGCTCAAGCCCGGCTTCGAGCCCTCCGAGGCCTTGATGCGCGAGCTGCTGGGGCATGGACGTTCGCGGCTCGGGGCGGCAGTGGCGCCGAAGGAGATTGCGTTTCGCACCAGCCTGCCCAGGACGCGCAGCGGCAAGATCATGCGCCGTCTGCTCAAGGCACGCGAGCTCGGCCTGCCGGAAGGCGACCTCTCGACGCTCGAGAGCGACGAGCAGAAGTGAGCAGGAGGCAGGCATGAGCAACAAGCTCCACCTCGATCGCGCCGCGCTGCAAGGACTCTGGCGCCAGATGCTGCGCATGCGCCGCTTCGAGGCGCAATGTGTCGAGCTGTACCAGGCACAGCGGATCAAGGGTTTCCTGCATCTCTACGACGGCGAGGAGGCGGTGGCCGCCGGCGTCATGAGTGCGCTCGACGAATGCGACGCGGTGGTCGCAACCTACCGCGAGCATGGTCAGGCGCTGGCGCGCGGCGTGCCGATGCGCGATCTGCTGGCCGAGCTGCTCGGCAAGCTCGAGGGCTGCTGCCGCGGACGGGGTGGCTCGATGCATGTCTTTGATCGCCGGCACCGCTTCTTCGGCGGCAACGCCATCGTCGGCGGCGGGCTGCCGCTGGCGACCGGCATCGCGCTGGCCGACCGGCGGCTGCGCCCGGGCGCGGTGACGGCCTGCTTCTTCGGCGAGGGCGCAGTGACCGAGGGAGCTTTCCACGAGAGCCTGAACCTGGCCGCGCTCTGGCAACTGCCGGTGCTGTTCGTCTGCGAGAACAACGGCTACGCGATGGGCGTGCCGCTGGCCGTCGGCGAATCCCAGCCCGAGATCTGGCGCAAGGCCGCCGCCTACCGGATCGAAGCCGAGGCGGTCGACGGCATGGACCCGGTCGCAGTGTCGGCCGCCGCGCGGCGCGCGGTCGAGCGGCTGCGCGCGGAGCGGGGGCCCTTCCTGCTCGAATGCCGCACCTACCGCTTCCGCGCCCACTCGATGTTCGACGCCCAGGCCTACCGCACGCGCGAGGAGGTCGATGCCTGGCGCGAGCGCGATCCGGTCGCGCGGATGCGTGACTGGCTGCTTGTCAATCACCTGATGGCAGAAGCCGAGGCCGCCGCGATCGAAGCCGCCGTGGAAGCCGAGGTCGCCGACGCGCTGGCCTGGGCCGATTCAGGCAGCCTTGAGCCACTGGCCGATCTGGAGCGCTTCGTGCTGATGGATGCGGTGGTGCAGGAGGAGGGTGGTGCCGTGCCTGGGGCGGCTGCGGCGGGTGCCCGCGCCCTGGATAGGCAGTCAGCAGCTGAGCCACTGCCCGCATCGACGGCCGACGATGCGGCTCAGCCAGCATCCGCCCCTTCGCTGCCGGCAGCCGGCCAGAAGATCAGCTACCGAGAGGCCTGCCGCCAGGCGATCCGCGACGCGCTGCAATCCGATCCGCGCGTGTTGCTGCTCGGCGAGGACGTGGGCCGCTACGGCGGCTGCTACGCGGTCAGCAAGGGCCTGCTGGAGGAATTCGGGCCGGAGCGCATCGTCGACACGCCGCTGTCCGAGAACGGCTTCGTCGGCGCCGGCTTCGGCGCGGCGGTCGCGGGACTGCGCCCGATCGTCGAGGTCATGACCTGCAACTTCAGCCTGCTCGCGCTGGACCAGATCGTCAATGGAGCGGCGACGCTGCCGCACATGTCGGGCGGCCAGTTCGCGGTGCCGCTGGTGATCCGGATGGCGACCGGCGGCGGCCGCCAGCTCGCGGCGCAGCATTCGCACAGCTTCGAGGGCTGGTTCGCGCATGTGCCGGGGCTCAAGGTGCTCGCGCCGGCGACGGTCGAGGACGCGCGTCACATGCTGGCCGCCGCGCTGGCCGACCCGAACCCGGTGCTGCTGTTCGAGCACATCATGCTCTATGGCGAGGAGGGCGAGCTCGACCCGGCCGTCAGCGCGGTCGACATCGAGCGCGCCAGGGTCAGGCGTACCGGCGTTGACGTGACGATCGCGACCTATGGCTGGAGCCTGTCCAAGTGCCAGGAAGCTGCCAGCCAGCTCGCCGGCGAGGGGATAGAGGCCGAGGTGATCGACCTGCGCATGCTGCGCCCGCTCGATTCCGCCACCGTGATCGACTCGTTGCGCAGGACGCATCGGCTGCTGATCGTCGACGAGGGCTGGAAGAGCGGCTCGGTCTCGGCCGAGCTCGCCGCGCGAGTGGCGGAGGACGCGCTCTACGAGCTCGATGCGCCTATCGTCCGCATCTGCGCGCGCGAACTGCCCGTGCCTTACCCGGCGCACCTGGAGCAGGCCTGCCTGCCGCAGGTCGGGCAGATCGTCGCAGCCGCGCGCGGACTCTTGCGGCCGGGCGCCAGGGGGTGAGGCGATGGCCGACTTCCTGATGCCCGCGCTCGGCGCCGACATGGAGAGCGGCCGACTGGTTCAGTGGCTGGTGCAGGAGGGCGACCGAGTGCGGCGTGGCGACGTGGTGGCGGTGGTCGAGACGCACAAGGGCGCGATCGACGTCGAGATCTTCCATGACGGCGTGATCCGCGAGCTCGCGCCGCTGGGGCAGGACATGAGGGTCGGCGCGTTGCTGGCGCGGGTTGTGGCGCCGCAGTCGGATCAAGCGGCCACGGCCGCGCCGCAGGCCACACACCAGCCCTCCGCGCCGCAGGCTTACGTTCCGCAGCAGCCTGCCGGGTCCGCCGGCGGGCCTGCAGAAGCGCCAGCCCCGCCGCGCGTCCCTGCCGTGACGCCCGCAGCGCCCGCGCTAGTCCCGGCTACGGACGCGCGCATCCTGGCCAGCCCGGCCGCGCGCCGGCGCGCCCGCGAACTCGGCATCGACCTGGCCGGGCTCGGTGCCGGCAGCGGCGTCGGTGGCGCGCTGGCGCTGGCCGACGTGGAGCGCGCGGCCACGCAGCAGCAAGCACCGCTGCCCATGCCGGTGGCGCCCCGGGAGTCTGCTGCTGCCGTGCTTGCGCCAGCCGTGGCGCCCTTGGCTGGCCCGGCCCGGCGCGGCTTCGATCCGGAGCAGATGAGGCAGGCGATCGCCGCCGCGATGGGGCGTTCCAAGCGCGAGATCCCGCACTACTACCTGGCTAGCCAGATCGACTTCCAGGCCGCGCAGGCCTGGCTGATCGGCTACAACCGCGAGCGCGATCCCGAGCAGCGCCTGCTGCCCGCCGCGCTGCTGCTCAAGGCGACCGCGCTGGCGCTGCGCGAGCAGCCCCGGCTCAACGGCTTCTACCTGGACGGGGCCTACCGGCCCGGGGCCGGCATCCATGTCGGCTGGGCCGTCGCCCTGCGCGGTGGCGGCCTGATCGCGCCCGCCATCCACGACGCCGACCAGCTGGCACTGCCCGAGCTGATGCACGCCTTGCGCGACCTGGTGCAGCGGGCGCGCTCGGGCTGCCTGCGCAGCTCCGAACTGAGCGATCCGACCGTGACCGTCACCAGTCTGGGCCAGCGCGGCGCCGAGGCGGTCTGGGGCGTGATCTATCCACCCCAGGTCGCGATCATCGGTTTCGGTCGCGTGGTCGAGCGGCCCTGGGTGGTCGACGGCCAGGTCGTGCCGCGCCCGCTGCTCCAGGCCAGCCTGGCGGCCGACCACCGCGTCAGCGACGGCCACCAGGGCGGCCAGCTGCTGGCGGCGATAGACCGCGCACTGCAAAGTCCCGAGAATCTGTGAAACAGCCGAAAGACTGACATGAACGAAGCCGAAATCCGCCAACTGGCCGCCAGCGTTCTGGCAGGCATCGCGCCCGAGGCCGACCTCGCCAGCGTGCGCGACGACGAGGACCTGCGCGAGGCGCTCGACCTCGACTCGATGGATTTCCAGAACTTCGTCATCGGGTTGCATCGTGGCAGCGGCCATCCGATTCCGGAGGCCGACTATCCCAGGCTGTTCACGCTGCGCGGCGTGCTGGCGTATCTGGGCTGACGGCATGGGAAGCCAGCGGAATCCACACGTTCTTGATCGGTCGGATCAGTTTCCTGTGCGCCGGCGCCAGCTGCTGGCCGGCCTGGCTGGCGCTGCGCTGCTGCCGCTGCAGGTGCTGGCCAATGGAAGCGTCGACGAGCAGCGGCTCTGGCTCGATGGGTCGGGCCGACCGCTGCCGCAGGCGAGTGCGGCCCTCGCTCTGCTGGCCGATTCGGCCAGCCATGGACTGGACCCGCGGGACTACGATGTCGCCGGACTGGATCGGCTGCTGGGTCGGGGGCTTTCGCCTGGGCAGCAGCTGGACGCCGCCGACCAGGCGCTGACTCGAGCCTTCGAACGCTATCTGGCCGACCTGCACCGCGGTCGCGTCGATCCGGTCGCGCTCGGGCAGCGCTATCGGCCGGGACGGCCCGATCCCTTCGATCCGGCCCAGGCCCTGCGCGCTGCGCTGCAGATGCAGGATCCGTCGCTCGCCGTCGCGGCGGCCGTGCCGAAGCTGCCGCAATATGACCGGTTGCGCGAGGCGCTGGCGCGCTACCGCCGCCTGGCGGGGCATCCAGCCTGGGAACAGGCGCTGCCGCAGTTGCCGCGTCCGGCCGGGTCGCGCAGCCGAAAGCTCGAGCCGGGCCAGCCCTGGAGCGGCGTGGAGCGATTGGCGCGGCGGCTGCAGATGCTCGGCGACCTCGCGCCGGGTTTCATCCTGCCGGGTGCCGCGTCTTCAAGCGTTGCGGCGGATGCGTCTTCAGCTGTGCTGCGCTACGACGGCGAACTGGTCGAGGCGGTGCGCCGCTTCCAGCTGCGCCACGGCCTGGATCAGGATGGCGTGATCGGCGCGACGACGCTGGCGCAGCTAGAGGTCACGCCCGTCGCCCGCGCGCGCCAGATCGAGCTCGCGCTCGAGCGCCTGCGCTGGACCCCGCTGCTCAAGTCACGCCGCATGGTCGTGGTCAACCTGCCCGAGTTCATGCTGCGCGCCTACGAGGTGGCGGCCGACGGCCGCGTGCGCGTCGCGCTCGAGTCCAGGGTCATCGTCGGCAAGGCGCTCGACACGCGCACGCCCTTGTTCGACGAGGACATGCGCTTCATCGAGTTCAGTCCCTACTGGAATGTGCCACCCTCGATCGCGCGCTCCGAGACCATCCCCAGGCTGCGCCGGGACCCGGGCTATTTCAACCGGATGGGCTTCGAGTTCGTCGTTTCCAGTGGCAGCGTCCATCGCGGCCTGTCGGGGGCCTATCTCGATGCCGTCATGGCCGGCACGATGCGGATCCGCCAGCGCCCCGGCCCGGAAAACGCCCTGGGCGACATCAAGTTCGTCTTCCCCAACGCCGACAACATCTACCTGCACCACACGCCGGCCGTCACGCTGTTCGGGCGCGAGCGGCGCGACTACAGCCACGGCTGCATCCGGGTCGAGCAGCCGGTCGAGCTCGCCGAGTTCGTGCTGCAGGACATGCCGGGCTGGGACCGGAGCCGCATCGAGGCGGCGATGGCGCAAGGGAAATCCAGCACGCTCAGGCTGGCCGATCCGGTGCCGGTGCTGATCCACTACGGAACTACCCTGGCCAAGGGCGATCAAATATTCTTTTTCAACGATCTCTACGGCCATGACCGTCTGCTCGATGCCGCGCTGCGGCAGCGGCGGCCTGGCTGATCCCCTGCCTGCCCATGACGCCTCCACATCTGCCGGCGCGACGCCGTTTCCTTGCCCTTGGCACTGGCCTGATCGCCGCCGCCGCGCTCCCGAACCGGGCGCGCGCGAACATCAATCCCAATCCCGCCGAAGGCCGCTCGCTCGAGTTCTTCCACACCCACCGGCGCGATCGCCTGGGCCTGGTCTATGCCGTCGGCGACGAGCTCCTGCCCGACTCGCTCGGCCGCCTGAACCATTTCCTGCGCGACCATTACAACGGCGGCATCGGCCGCATGGACCCGATGCTGTTCGAGCAGCTGCATCGCGTGCGCGCGCTGCTGGGCGCGCGCATGCCGTACGACGTGATCTCGGCCTATCGCGATCCCGAGACCAATGCCCGCCTGCGCGCCAAGGACGGTGGCGGCGTGGCCAGGAAGAGCCTGCACATGGAAGGGCGAGCCATCGACGTGCGCCTGCCCGGCGTGCCGCTGGCCGAGCTGCGCGATGCCGCCCTGTCGCTCAAGGCCGGCGGCGTCGGCTTCTATCCCGATTCGCAGTTCGTCCACATCGACACCGGCCGCGTGCGCAGCTGGTAATGGCGTCGCCGCCTGGCCTGGGCGGCGTGCCGGAATGACAGAAACGGCGTGCCCCGTCGGGAGCACGCCGTTTCTGTCTGGAGCAAAGACCGCTTACTTGATGCGGCCGTAGCTGGTGCGCAGCGGATCGATGCCGCCGCCGCCCTGGCGCTGGCCGCCACCCTGGCCGCCGCGGCCGCCCGGGCCACCACGGCCGCGGTTGCGGCCGCGCTCGCCGAGCGCGTCGATTCCGGTGCGCAACGGGTCGGGCTGGCGCTGGCCGCCGCCCTGTCCGCTTTGACCGCCCTGGCCGCCGCCGCGACGGCCCTCGCCGCGGAATTCACCGCGACCCTGTCCTTCGCCGCGCGGCTGGCGC
>JBDLTM010000069.1:0-9593 GCA_039805805.1 Pseudomonadota bacterium
TGATCTGGTAGTAGCGGTCGTAGCCGGCCACCATCAGCAGCTGCTTGAACAGCTGAGGGCTCTGCGGCAGCGCGAAGAACTGGCCGTCATGGACGCGGCTGGGCACCAGGTAGTCGCGCGCACCTTCGGGCGTGGACTTGGTCAGCATCGGCGTCTCGATGTCGATGAAGCCGTTGGCGTCGAGGAACTTGCGCACCTCCATCGCGACCTTGTAGCGCAGCATCAGGTTCTTCTGCATGTAGGGGCGGCGCAGATCGAGCACGCGGTGCGTCAGGCGGGTGGTCTCGGACAGGTTCTCGTCGTCGATCTGGAACGGCGGCGTCACGGAGGCGTTGAGCACGTTGATCTCGTGGGCCAGCACCTCGATCTTGCCGCTCTTCATGTTCTCGTTGGTCGTGCCCTCGGGGCGCGCGCGCACCAGACCCTTGACCTGGATGCAGAACTCGTTGCGCAGGCCCTCGGCGACCTTGAACATCTCGGGGCGGTCCGGGTCGCAGACGATCTGGACATAGCCTTCGCGGTCGCGCAGGTCGACGAAGATCACGCCGCCATGGTCGCGGCGGCGGTTGACCCAGCCGCACAGGGTCACGGTTTGACCCAGCAGGGCCTCGGTCACCAGACCGCAGTATTCGGAACGCATTGGCATTTTGAGCTTTCTAGAAATGTCAGGATGATGGGGTCAGGCCTCTGCCGCCTGGTCGACCGTCTGCAGCGCCTTGGGGCCGCCGGGCACGATCACGCCCATCGAAATCACGTAGGTCAGCGCCTCGTCGACGCTCATCGCGAGCTCGACGCAGTCGCGCTTGTGCACCATCACGAAGTAGCCGCCGGTCGGGTTCGGCGTGGTCGGCACGAAGACGCTGAGGTAGTCCTGGCCGTTGAGGTGCCGCGCGACGTCGCCGCCTGGCGTGCCGGTCAGGAAGGCGATGGTCCACATGCCCTCGCGCGGCCACTGCACCAGCAGCGCCTTGCGGAAGGCATTGCCCTTCTCGGAGAACAGCGTGTCCGAGACCTGCTTGACGCCCGAGTAGATCGAGCGCACCACCGGGATGCGGTGCAGCAGGGCATGCCACCAGTTGACCAGCTTGTTGCCGACGAAGTTGGACGCCAGCCCGCCGATCGTCAGCACGACCAGCAGCGCGAACAGCGCGCCCAGGCCGGGAATGTGCATGCCCAGCAGGATGTCGGGCTGCCAGTTCTGGGGCAGGATCTTGAGCGTCTGGTCCAGCGTCGAGATGACCCAGTCGAGCACCCAGAGGGTGATGACCAGGGGCACGATGACCAGCAGGCCAGAGAACAGCCACTTGCGCAGAGCGGACATCTTGAGGCGGCCTTTCTCAGTGGCAGGCACAGGAGGCTCCGCAACCACCGGCGGGTGCTGCGGACGTCTCGGCCGGCGCGGCAGCCGCGGACTCGGCTGGACCGCTGGCGGGTGCGCTGGTGCCGCCGGCGCCACTGGTGCTGCCGCGGAAGTCGGTCGCGTACCAGCCATTGCCCTTGAGCTGGAAGCCGGCAGCGGTCAGCTGCTTCCTGAAGCTCGCCGCGCCACAGGCGGGGCAGTCGCTCAGGGGCGCGTCGGAGATCTTTTGCAAAACATCCTTGGCATGGCCGCAGGACTCGCATTTGTAGGCGTAGATCGGCATGGCGGTACAGTGGGTCGATTGAAGATAAACCTCAAATTATAGGCGGCGGCCCCGAAATCAAGCCTGATGCGCTCTGGCTTCAGGCCAGGCCGGGCAACTGGTGGTGCGCGGCATGGCGGTTGCGGATCGCCTGCGGCCCGAGCGAGCCGATCAGCATGCCTGCCAGCGCGGCCAGCAGGCCGGCGAGCTGGGCCGGGAATTCCACGCCGGCGGGCGTGACCAGGAACAAGCCCCAGGCCAGGGTGCCAAGCACGATCGCGAACAGCGCGCCCTGGGTGGTGGCGCGCTTCCAGTAGAGGCCGAACACCAGCGGCACGAAGGCGCCGACGAGCGTGACCTGGTAGGCGCCCGAGACCATCTCGTAGATCGAGGTGCCCTGCATGCGGATCGCGTACCACAGCACCAGGGCGCTGAACAGCAGCACGGTCACGCGCATGGTGCGCAGCTCCTGCTGGTCACCCATGTGCGGGCGGAACTGGCGCCAGATGTTCTCGACGAAGGTCACGCTCGGCGCCAGCAGCGTGGCCGAGGCGGTCGACTTGATCGCCGACAGCAGTGCGCCGAAGAACAGCACCTGCATCACGAAGGGCATCTTCTCGAGCACCAGGGTCGGCAGCACCTTCTGCGGGTCGTCGGCCAGCAGCTCGCTCGCTCGCTCGGGCATGATGATCAGCGCGCTGGCGACCAGGAACATCGGCACGAAGGCGAACAGGATGTAGCAGATGCCGCCGATCACGGGCCCGCGCGTGGCAGCCCTGACGCCGTTGGCCGACATCACGCGCTGGAACACATCCTGCTGCGGGATCGAGCCCAGCATCATCGTGATCGCGGCGGCGATGAAGAACACGATGTCCTTGAAGCTGGGCTCGGGCAGGAAGCGGAACAGGTCGCGGCTGGCGACGAGGTCGAGCACCTGGCCCGCGCCGCCCGCCTGCTGGCCCGCGAACCAGGCCAGGATGGTCAGGCCACCGACCAGGATGATCATCTGGATGAAGTCGGTGATCGCGACCGACCACATGCCGCCGAACAGGGTGTAGGCCAGGATCGAGACCACGCCGATCACCATGCCCACCGGCACGCTGATCGCCCCGCCCGACAGCAGGCTGAACACCAGGCCCAGAGCCGAGACCTGGGCCGAGACCCAGCCCAGGTAGCTCAGCATGATCAGCAGCGAGCAGATCACCTCGACCGCGCGGCCGTAGCGTTCGCGGTAGTAGTCGCTGATGGTCAGCAGGTTCATCCTGTAGAGCCGCCCGGCAAAGAACAGTCCGACCAGGATCAGGCAGCTGCCGGCGCCGAACGGGTCCTCGACCACGCCATTCAGGCCGCCATCGAGGAACTTGGCCGGGATGCCGAGCACGGTCTCGGAGCCGAACCAGGTGGCGAAGGTCGTGGTCACGATCATGGCCAGCGGCAGGTGGCGGCCGGCGACGGCGAAGTCGGCCGAGCTCTTGACCCGCTTGGCAGCGAGCAGGCCGATGGCGATCGTGACCAGGAGATAGGCGATGACCAGGGTCAGCAACACGGGGCGTTACCTCTTGAAGGATGGGTCAGATCAGGGGAAACAGGTGCAGCAGCGGGATCAGCAGCAGCCCGAGCACGAAGCCGACGCCGCCATAGATCAGCGCCTGCAGAAGGCGGTTGGTGCGGCGCTGCTCGGCCAGCAGCGCGAGCAAATGGCGCTGGTCCTGGTGTGCGTTGCGCTGGCGCAGGAAGTCGTGCAGCAGTCGCGGCAGCTCGGGGATCAGATTGGCGTATTGCGGCGCCTCGGCCTTGAGCTGCTCCCAGAACTTCCTGGGGCCGAGCTGGTCGATCATCCACTTCTCGAGGAAGGGCTTGGCCGTGCTCCAGAGGTCGAGCTCGGGGTCGAGGTCGCGCCCCAGGCCCTCGATGTTGAGCAGCGTCTTCTGCAGCAGCACCAGCTGGGGCTGGATCTCGACGTTGAAGCGGCGCGAGATCTGGAACAGGCGCATCAGCACCATGCCGAGCGAGATCTCCTTGAGCGGACGGTCGAAATAGGGTTCGCAGACCGAGCGGATGCCGGCCTCGAGCTCGTCGACCCTGGTATCGGCGGGCACCCAGCCCGACTCGATGTGCAGCTCGGCGACGCGCTTGTAGTCGCGCCGGAAGAAGGCGGTGAAGTTCTGCGCCAGGTATTCCTTGTCGAACTGGGTCAGCGTGCCGACGATGCCGAAGTCGAGCGAGATGTAGCGCCCGAAGCTGGCCGGATCGAGGCTGACCTGGATGTTGCCCGGGTGCATGTCGGCATGGAAGAAGCCGTCGCGGAACACCTGGGTGAAGAAGATCGTGACGCCGTCTCGCGCCAGCCTGGGGATGTCGACGCCGGCCTCGCGCAGGCGCTCGACCTGGTTGATCGGCACGCCCTTCATGCGCTGCATGACCAGCACCTCGGTGCGGCAGAAGTCCCAGTACATCTCGGGGATCAGCACCAGGTCGAGGTCGGACATGTTGCGGCGCAGCTGCGCGGCGTTGGACGCCTCGCGCACCAGGTCGAGCTCGTCATGCAGGTACTTGTCGAACTCGGCGACCACCTCGCGCGGCTTGAGGCGCTTGCCGTCGGCCGACAGCTTCTCGACCCAGCCGGCCATCATGCGCATCAGCGCCAGGTCCTTGTCGATCACCGGCAGCATGCTGGGTCGCAGCACCTTGACCGCGACCTCGCGGCCGTCCTTCAGGGTGGCGAAATGCACCTGTGCGATCGAGGCGCTGGCCACCGGCTGGCGTTCGAAAGTCGCAAACACCTCGTCGAGCTTCTGGCCGAAGGCGCGCTCGATCGTCGCGACCGCCACCTCGCTCGGGAAAGGCGGCACCCGATCCTGCAGCCGCGCGAGCTCCTCGGCGATGTCGGGCGGCATCAGGTCGCGCCGGGTCGACAGGACCTGGCCGAACTTGACGAAGATGGGGCCGAGCGCCTCGAGCGCCTCGCGCAGGCGCTGGCCTCGCGGCTCCCTCAGGTTGCGCCCGAGCGTGAGCACGCTGCGCAGAGTGCGTACCAGCGGGTTCGGAAAGCTCGAGAGCACCAGCTCGTCGAGGCCGTAGCGCAGCACGACCCAGACGATGAAGAGGCCGCGGAAGAAACGGTTCATGAGGGAGCTTTCGGGAAGCGCGCTGCGGCCTGCTGCAGGAAACCGCGCAGCGCCTGCACCAGCATGCGCGCCGCGCTGGCGATGCGGTGCGCCTGCACGTCGCCGAACAGGCGGGACAGGTCCTCCTCGAGGTCCCAGCGCAGGTTGTCGACCAGCCAGCCGATCTCGGCGGCCAGCTGCACGTCGCCCTGGATCTCGACCGGCGGCTTGCCGCCGGCGAGCAGGGTCTGCGCCAGCGCCAGCGGCGACGCCTCGGCGACGCGCAGCTGCAGGTCGGGCGAATCGGACTGCTGGCCCAGCGCCAGCAAGCCGGCTGCGGTCGGCTCCAGCTCGAGCTGGATGCTGCCCCAGTTCAGCCGCAGGCGCTTGCCCTGCTGGCGCCTGAGCCGGTCCATGGCCTGCGGCTCCTGCTGCAGCACATGATTGAGCAGCAGCACGAGTCGGTTGTGCAGTTCAGCCTGCAGCCAGGCCGGCGGCGCCGGCAAGCGGCCGGCAAACTGCTGCAGGAGGTCGAGCGGCGGGAATGAAAAAGGGGGCTTGTCCATAAGCCCCCAATTCTGACGGATAAAGGGAGACCTTTTTTATTGCAGCGCCTGGACGCCTGCCACCAGCCAGCCCTGCTCGCCCTGTCCGGAGCGCCTGATGTTCCACAGTTCACGGAACGGATTCGGTCCGGCGGCGGCCTCGTCGCGGATCAGGCCGGAGAATTCGACGCTGGCCAGGTAGTCGCCGGCGAGCTCCTCGACGCCGAGCAGCTTGGCTTCGAGCTTGACCACCTCGGACTGGCTGGAGCCGGCATTGGCCTGCTGCTCGCGCTCGAGCAGCTGCGGCTGGATCTGGGCCAGCATGTCGGCCGTCATCATGGCGCGCAGCGCAGCGATGTCGCCCCGATCCCACGCCGCCTGGAGCTGGACGAAATGGGCCTTGGACAGCTCGACGAATGCCGCGGCGTCGAAGCCGGACGGCGCACCCGGCATGGCGGACTCGGGCAAAGCGGCGGCCTCGTCTGCCTGCTGCTCCCAGGGACGGGCAGAGGCATCGTTGCCGACGTTCTTCGGACTGTAGCTGCCGGGCAGCCTGGGCTCCTCGCGCACGACAGGCTGGGCGGGCTCGGCCGGACCGGACTTGTCCCGGCGCAGCCAGCGGCCGGCCAGCCAGGCCAGCACGGCAAGCCCCAGGACCCAGAACCAGAGATTCATTTCCATCACATCACCTCTTCAATGACAGGACCGGGCCGTATCAGCACTTGATGCCGAGGTGCAGCGCGCAGATGCCCGCCGTCAGGTTGTGCACGTCGACATGACCGAAGCCCGCCTCGCGCATCATGCCGCGCAGCGTCTCCTGGTCCGGGTGCATGCGGATCGATTCGGCCAGGTAGCGGTAGCTTTCCTCGTCCTTGGCGATCCACTTGCCCAGCTTGGGCAGGATGTTAAAACTATACCAGTCGTAGGCCTTCTCGAGAGGCGCGGCCACCCTGGAAAATTCCAGCACCAGCAGCTTGCCGCCGGGACGCAGCACGCGGTTCATCTCCTTGAGCGCGACGTCCTTGTGCGTCATGTTGCGCAGTCCGAAGGCCACGGTGACGATGTCGAAGTAGCCCTCGGGGAAGGGCAGCTTCTCGGCGTCGCAGACCAGCGTCGGCAGCACATGGCCGTGATTCAGCAGGCGGTTGCGGCCCTCGCGCAGCATGGCCTCGTTGATGTCGGTGTGCACCACCTGGCCGTTGGGCGCCACCCTGGGCGCGAAGGCCAGATCGAGGTCGCCGGTGCCGCCCGCGATGTCGAGCACGCGGTCGCCCGGACGCGGATTGGCGACCTGGATCGTGTACGCCTTCCAGATGCGGTGCAGGCCGGCCGACATCAGGTCGTTCATGATGTCGTAGTTGGACGCGACCGAGTCGAACACGCTGCGCACATGGCGCGCCTTGTCCTTCTCGTCGACGGTCTTGAATCCGAAATGGGTCTGGCTCATGGTGTCGGTAGCTGGCAGTGGGTGGGTCGCCGCAGCGGCGCTTTTCAATGGGAGTGGCCGCAGCCGGGCCCGGCCTTTTCGGGCATGGGCGCATCTCGGTCGAGGCCGGCGGCCTGCAGGCGCGCGAGATGGTCGGCCCAGCGCTGCTCCTGCTCGGCGCCGAGCCGATAGAGGTAGTCCCAGCTGTAGAGGCCGGAGTCGTGGCCATCGGAGAAGGTGGGCTTGACCGCATAGTGGCCGACCGGCTCGAGCGCGACGATCTCGACCTCGCGCTTGCCGGTCTGCAGCGTCTCCTGGCCCGGGCCGTGGCCCTGGACCTCGGCCGAGGGCGAGAGCACGCGCAGCAGCTCGAAGGGCAGCCGGAAGCGCGCGCCGTCGTCGAAGGCGATCTCGAGCACGCGCGACTTGGCATGCACCGTCAGCTCGACGGGGTTGGGCGTTTGAGGAGTGAGGCCGGCCATTTTCTTGCTCGCGTTGCGACTGGGGAACAGGTCGATATCGTAACGCGCCCTGCCCCGGCCGGCAGGCACTGCGCGCTCAGAATGCGAGGGCGGCGATCGCGGCGTCGCAGGCGGGCAGGCGGTCGCGCAGCGCTTCGAGGCGGGCCTCGTCGGCATCGCGCTGCGGCGCGGCCCAGACCGGCGCCGGCCAGCGGCTGTCCCAGTCGAAGCGCGCGATCACATGCCAGTGCAGGTGCGGCACCATATTGCCCAGCGCCGCCAGGTTGACCTTGGTCGGCTGCAGCACGGCGCGCATCACGGTTTCGACTTTGGCCACGGCCTGCATGATCTGGCTGCGCTCGGCCGGAGCCAGGTCGGTCCATTCGGCCACATGCGCGTTCCAGACCACGCGGTAGAAGGCCGGGCAGTCAGCGGCGTCCGGCCCGGTGGCACGGATGATGCGGAACTGCTCGTGGCGCGCGATCAGCAGCCCGCCGTCCTCGCGGCAAAGCGGGCAGCTCGTCCCGTTGCTGGCGCTCATCAGACCAGCACCCGCTCGATGCCGCCGGCGTTGGCCTGGGCGACATAGTCGGGCATCCAGTTCTCGCCCAGGATCTGCTTGGCCATCTCGACCACGATGTAGTCGGCTTCGAGCAGGCCGTTGTTCAGGTCGTCGCCATAGCGGCTCAGGCCCTGGTAGCAGCTCGGGCAGCTCGTCAGGATCTTGGTCTTGCCCGGCGTGGTCGCGGCGCCGTTCCTCGCGGCCAGCGCGGCGAGCTCGAGCGCGTTCCTGTTGAGCTCCTCCTCCTTGCGGAAGCGGACCTGGGTCGAGATGTCGGGACGCGTCACGCCCAGCGTGCCCGACTCGCCGCAGCAGCGGTCGGCCTTGACCACGGTGTCGCCTACCAGCGCCTTGACCGTCTTCATCGGATCCTGCTGCTTCATCGGCGTGTGGCAGGGGTCGTGGTAGAGGTAGGCGCCCTTGGAGTCGAGCTTGATGCCCTTCTCGAGCAGGTACTCGTGGATGTCGATGATGCGGCAGCCCGGGAAGATCTTGTCGAACTGGTAGCCCTGCAGCTGGTCGAAGCAGGTGCCGCAGGACACCACCACGGTCTTGATGTCGAGGTAGTTGAGCGTGTTGGCGACGCGGTGGAACAGCACGCGGTTGTCGGTGATGATCTGCTCGGCCTTGTCGAACTGGCCCGAGCCGCGCTGCGGATAGCCGCAGCACAGGTAGCCGGGCGGCAGCACGGTCTGCACGCCGGCGTGCCAGAGCATGGCCTGGGTCGCCAGGCCGACCTGGCTGAACAGGCGCTCGGAGCCGCAGCCGGGGAAGTAGAACACCGCCTCGGTGTCGCTGGTGGTGGCCCTGGGGTTGCGGATGATCGGGACATAGTCCTTGTCCTCGATGTCGAGCAGGGCGCGCGCGGTCTTCTTGGGCAGGCCGCCGGGCAGCTTCTTGTTGACGAAGTGGATCACCTGCTCCTTGAGCCCGGCGGTGCCGACCGAGGCCGGCGGCGCGCTGGTCTGCTTGCGCGCCAGCCCCTTGAGCAGGTCGTGCGCCAGACGCTGCGCCTTGAAGCCTACGCCGACCATGGCGCTGCGCGCGAGCTTGATCGTCTCGGGATTGGTCGCGTTGAGCATCAGCATCGCGGCCGCGTTGCCGGGACGGAAGCTCTTCTGCCCCATCTTGCGCAGCAGGTTGCGCATGTTCATCGACACGTCGCCGAAATCGATCTTGACCGGGCAGGGCGTCAGGCACTTGTGGCAGACCGTGCAGTGGTCGGCCACGTCCTCGAACTCTTCCCAGTGCTTGATGCTGATGCCGCGGCGGGTCTGCTCCTCGTAGAGGAAGGCCTCGACCAGCAGCGAGGTCGCCAGGATCTTGTTGCGAGGGCTGTAGAGCAGGTTGGCGCGCGGCACATGGGTCGAGCAGACCGGCTTGCACTTGCCGCAGCGCAGGCAGTTCTTGACCGAGTCTGCGATGGCGCCGATGTCGCTCTGCTGCATGATCAGCGACTCGTAGCCCATCAGGCCGAAGCTGGGCGTGTAGGCCATGCTGAGGTCGGCGCGGCGCTGGTCGGGCGCGTCGAACAGCGCGCCTCCGCGCAGCAGCTTGCCCTTGTTGAAGCGGCCTTGCGGGTCGACTTTCTGCTTGTAGCGCGCGAAAGGCGCGAGCTCGTCGTCGGTCAGGTACTCGAGCTTGGTGATGCCGATGCCATGCTCGCCCGAGATCACGCCGTCGAGGCTGCGCGCCAGCACCATGATGCGGTCGACCGCCTCGTGCGCGGTCTGCAGCATGTCGTAGTCGTCGCTGTTGACCGGGATGTTGGTGTGGACGTTGCCGTCGCCCGCGTGCATGTGCAGCGCGACCCAGACCCGGCCCTTGAGCACGCGCTGGTGGATGGCGTTGCATTGCTCGAGCACCGGCG
>JBDLTM010000070.1:0-9559 GCA_039805805.1 Pseudomonadota bacterium
AGCCATGCAGGAACAACCTTTTGTTTACACGCGCACGCCGTTCTAGGGCGTGCGCCGGACCGACATGGGATGATTCTGGCATACACAGTTCCGCTTTGTGAATGCCAAAAACAAGAATTGGCATTTCTAAGGGTTTTCACCGAGATCACCCCTGTTCGCTTGATCGTCGCAGCGCACTGCTTCTTTCCCGCTGCGAACCTGGCGCCTCATCGCTAGTGCGGTTCTGGATCCAGTCCGCTCCGCCCGAGCCGGAGTCATTTACGAAGCCCTACTGGCATGCTCGATAAAAAATATTGCATACCACGATAAATTGGAGGTATATTATTCTCAGCTATGGAATACACCAACGTCATGCCAGAAATCCCAGCAGAACCCAGCTTCCCGCTCTCGATCGATGACGCCCGCCCGCGGGGCGGGCGCGCCAACGAGATCCGTGCCGCGCTGCAGGAGGAAATCGAAAGCGGCCATCTGGCACCCGGCAGCGCGCTCGACGAGCGCGCACTCGCCACCCGCTTCAGCGTCTCGCGCACCCCGGTGCGCGAGGCCCTGCAGCAGCTAGCCGCCCATGGCCTGGTGCGCATCGCGCCGCGCCAGGGCGTCTTCGTCTCGCGGCTCTCGATCAGCCGGGTGCGGGCCATCATGGAAACGGTCGGCGAGCTCGAGGCCATGAGCGCCAAGCTGGCAGCTCGCCGTGTCGACGACGCCCTGCGGGGAGAGCTCGATCGGACACTGCAGAAATGCCAGGAAGCCGCCATCGAGGGCAGCACCGAGGAATACGCCGCAGCCAACCTGGCCTTCCATGAAGTGATCTATGCGGGCAGCCGCAACAGCTACCTGGCCGACCTGATCCGAAATGCCAGGCGCCAGATCCACCGCTACCGCCTGCGCGACTTCGTGACGCGGGCACAGATCTCGCGCTCCCTGCTCGACCACCAGAAGATCGCGCGCGCGATCTCGGACGGCGACGAGAACGCCGCCGGACAGCTGATGCTGCTGCATGTGCCATCCGGCACCACCGGCTTCTCCGAGTTCCTGGCCCGAATCCCGATGAATCTCTTCGATTCCGACTCGACCGAATCCTGAAGATCTACCGCAGGAAAGCGATCTCACCATGGCACATCAACCCCGCTCCATCGACGTACCGGGCGCCTCGCACAAAGCGCCGATTCCGGCTGCAGCCCGCGTCGGCAGCCTCCTGTGCACCTCAGCCGTCTCGGGCAAGGACCCGGCCACCGGACAACTGCCCCAGTCCGCAGCGGCCCAGGCCAGCAACGCCTTCGCCAACCTGCGCGCCGTGCTGCAAGCAGGCGGCGCCAGCCTGGACCATGTCGTCAAGTTCAGCATCAACATACATGAAGACAGCGTGCGCGATGCCGTCAACGCCGAATGGCTGGCGGCCTTCCCCGACCCGCACGACCGCCCGGCTCGCCACATCACGGTCCATCCGCTGCAGCACGGGATGCTGCTGCAGATCGAGGTGATGGCCGTCATTCAATGAACCCGAGACCAAAGACACCGGAGACAAAGCCCATGATCATCGATTCCCACGCCCATATCCACATGCCGCCCGAGAGCTTCCGCTTCATGGCGGAGCTGGTGGGGGGCCGCGCCAATCCCTACACCCTGCCCAAGATCCCGGAGGCGTCGATCCGCAAGGTGGTGGAGGACCAGATCAAGATCATGGACTCGGTCGGCACCGACATCCAGTTCATCTCGCCTCGCCCCTACCTGCAGATGCACTCGGTCAAGCCCGGCAAGGTGACCGAGCTGTGGTCGCAGCACTGCAACAACCTGATCGCCGAGTTCGTCAAGATCGCGCCGGACCGCTTCCGCGGCGTGGCCGGTCTGCCTCAGTTCATGGACGAGCCGCTCGAGCAGCGCGCCATCCCCGAGCTGCGCCGCTGCGTCGAGCAGCTCGGCTTCGTCGGCTGCCTGATCAACCCCGACCCGACCGAGGGCCTGGGCGACCCGCCCGGCATGGGCGACCCCTACTGGCACCCGCTCTACCGGGCCATGGTCGAGCTCGACGTGCCCGGCCTGATCCATTCGGCCAGCAGCTGCAGCGAGCGCGAGTCCTATACGCTCAAGTTCCTGAACGAGGAGACGATCTCGATCGTCTCGCTGCTGGGCGCCAAGACCTTCGATACCTTCCCCGAGCTCAAGATCGTCGTCGCCCACGGCGGCGGCGCGATTCCCTACCAGATGGGGCGCTTCCGCTCCTGGAACGTGCGCAAGGGCGAGAAGGAGACCTTCGACGAGCAGCTCAGGAAGCTCTACTTCGACACCTGCAACTACAGCGAGGAGGCGATGGAGCTGCTGCTCAAGGTGGCCGGCACCGACAACGTCATGTTCGGCACCGAGAAACCCGGCACCGGCAGCGCGCGCAACCCCCTGACCGGCCGCGACTACGACGACATGAAGCCCGTCATCGAGGGCATCAGCTGGCTGAGCGAGGAGCAGAGGAAGAACATCTTCGAATGCAACTGCCGCCGCGTCTACACCCGCGCCTTCCGCAAGGACTAAGACTGCTGACCTGACCCGACCCGAAAAGAGGAGACCTCCATGCCCCTGACCAAGGAAGACAACGACCTGCTGTGCCGCGTCGAGAACGGCGCGCCGATGGGCGAGATGATCCGCCAGCACTACTGGCTGCCGGCGGTGCCGTCCGTCAAGCTGGAAGCCGACGGCGCGCCGGTGCGCGTGCGCCTTCTGGGCACCAACCTGGTGGCCTTCCGCGCCACCGACGGCAGCGTGGGCGTGCTCGACGAGCAATGCGCCCACCGCAAGGCCTCGCTGGCGCTGGCGCGCAACGAGGACAACGGCCTGCGCTGCATCTACCACGGCTGGAAGTTCAACGTCAGGGGCGAGGTGGTCGAGGCCCCCAACCACACCGGCAGCCAGGAGCAGTTCTGCAAGCATGTCCGCGTCAACCGCTACACCACGGTCGATCGCGGCGGCATCGTCTGGGTCTGGCTGGGCCAGGGCGACACGCCGCCACCCTTCCCCGACCTGCCCTTCATCGACCTGCCGCCGAGCCAGCGCTCGGTCACCAGCGTCGAGATCCCGACCAACTGGGTGCAGGGCGTGGAAGCGTCGATGGACTCCTCGCATGTCAGCTTCCTGCACGAGTCCACCACCCAGCTCACCGCCGGCGGCGGCAACGACCGCCAGAAAATGAACCAGGCCAGGGCGCCCAGGCTCGAGTTCGAGGAACGTCCCTACGGCTACCGCTACGCCGCTCTGCGCCCCTTGCCGGACGACAAGGTGTACGCCCGCGTCAACAACTTCGTCATGCCCTGGTTCGGCATCATCTGCCCGCCCGATGCCAACGGCCCGACCACGGTGTTCTTCTCCACCCCGGTCGACGACACCCACCACCGTGCCTGGTTCGTGCACTACAACCCGAACCGCGCGCTGGGCATGACCATCATGTCGGCCAGTCCGGACGTGTGGAACTTCCCGCCCCTGCCGCCGGGAGAGGCCAGGGACAACTGGGGCCAGAACCGAGACCTCATGAAGCGCGGCCACTTCTCGGGCTTCCCGCAGCACCTGGGCACCGAGGACTTCGCGATGTTCATCAGCCAGGGGCCGATCTACGACCGCAGCGACGAGCAGCTGTGCTCGGCCGACGGGGCCGTGATCCGCGTGCGACAGCTCCTGCTGAAGGCTGCCCGGGAGTTCATGGAAGGGAAAGCCCCGACCCTGGCACATCACCCGGAGCTCGACTACCGCCAGATCCAGTCCGTCGGCGGCGTCATACCCGCCGGCAGCGACTGGCATGCCCTGGTGGATGCCTGAGGCCTCGGGTCCGCAAGGCCACCGTCCCGGCAGTCAGCAGGCAGGATGAACCAGGCCTGCTTCAACCTCAAGAGGAGACAAACATGAAGCTCAATCGCCGACAGCTCCTGCTGTCCAGTACCGCCCTCCTGGCCTTGCCCACCGCCACGCTGGCACAGTCCAGGCCGGTCATCAGGATACTGGTCGGATTTCCGCCCGGTGGGGCGACCGACGCCATCACCCGTGCGGTGGTCGACAAGCTGCCCAACCTGCTCGGCCAGCCCGTCATCGTGGACAACAAGCCTGGAGTGGGCGGCCGGATGGCGGCCGACCTGATGCTCGCCGCCCCGGCCGATGGCCTGACCTACATGGTGGCCCCCAACGCCACACCCACCTTCCAGATGCTGGTGTTCAAGGACCAGATCAAGTGGAACAGCCTGAAGGACTTCGTGCCGGTGGCCAGCTTCGCGTCCTATCCGCTGGGCATGGGGGTAGCGGCCAACCTGGGGGTCAACAATGCCCGTGAATTCGTCGAGTGGGTCAGGAAGAACCCGGGCAAGGCCAGCTACGGCACACCCGGCCTGGGTGGGCAGAATGCCTTCCTGGGCGTGCAGTTCGCCAAGGCCGCCGGCATCGAGCTGCCGGTCACGCCGTACAAGGGCTCGCCACCGATGGTCACCGACCTGGTGGGCGGCCACGTGCCATCGGCCATCAGCCTGCTCGACGGCATGATGGCGCACCACCGCTCGGGCAAGATCAAGGTGATTGGCGTGTTCACCCGGGAGCGTTCTCCGCTGATGCCCGACATTCCCACCTTCGCCGAGCAGGGCATCGACGTGACCTCGGGCGAAGGCTGGACCGGCATGTGGGCCAAGGCGGGCACCCCTGCCGCCGAAGTGCAGCGCATGGAAAATGCCATCCAGCAGGTGCTGGCCATGCCCGAGGTGAAGGAGGTGATGAGCCAGCGGCTCATGGTTCACCCCTTGTTCCGCAACGCTGGCCAGATGGATCAGCTGCAGCGCGCCGAGCTGGCCCACTGGGAGCCCATCATCAAGAGTTCGGGCTTCAAGCCCGAGTAAAGCGGCGCTCAGCGACTCGCCCTCATGCTCAGCGGCGACAGGAACCGCCAACTGACCCCGGCCAGCCGGACTGGGTGCACGACGCCCACCGTGCTGCCACCGGCGTGGCCATTGAGCCGCTTGGCGTGATCGACCCACGAACACTCGCTTCTGACGCCATTGGAGTTTCCCGTGACCCTCCCTGCCACCCTGACCGTGCGCGTTCGCGCCATGACTTACGAAGCCCAGGGCATCGTCGGACTGGAACTGGTGCCGCTGGCACCGGCCACCAGCCTGCCGGCCTTCAGCGCCGGCGCCCACATCGATCTGCACCTGCCCACGCCTGGCGGAGAGATGATTCGCAGCTACTCCCTGCTCAACGACCCGGTCGAGACCCACCGCTACCGGATCGGCGTCAACCTGGACGCCAAGTCGCGCGGAGGCTCTGCCTACCTGCACCAGAGCCTGCGCGCGGGTGACATCATCACCATCGGCGCACCGCGCAACAACTTCCCGCTCGATGAGTCATCGCCGCACAACGTGTTCATCGCAGGGGGCATCGGCATCACCCCGATGCTGGGGATGATCGCGCGCTCTCAAGCGCTGGGCACACCCTGGACGCTGTACTACTCGGCCCGCACCCGGGCCCATGCGGGCTTCCTCGACTGGATCGAGAGCGAGGCCGGGCGCGCAGGCGGCCAGGTGGTGCTGAACTTCGACCAGGAGCCTGGCGGCAGGATGCTCGACCTCGGAGCCGTCGTTTCCTCCATGCCGGCCGGCGCCCATGTCTACTGCTGCGGCCCGATCCCCATGCTGGAGGCCTACGAAAACGCCACGTCCAGCCTGCCCCCTGGACGAGTGCACAAGGAATACTTTGCGGCCAAGGATGCCCCAGCGACCGCAGGCGGCTTCACGGTCGAGCTCGCGCGCAGCCACAAGACGCTGCAGGTTCCCGCCGGCAAGACCATCCTGGATTGCCTGATCGAGATCCACGCCGAACCGCCCTACTCCTGCCGCGAAGGCGTCTGCGGCACCTGCGAGGTCAAGGTGCTCGAAGGCATTCCCGACCACCGCGACCTGGTGCTGAGCGACAGCGAACGGGCAGCGAACGACCGAATGATGGTCTGCTGCTCAGGCTCCTGCGGCAGCAAGCTCGTGCTCGACCTCTGACCATCACGAACCGCTTCCAACAAAGAACTGAAGACAACACCATGAGCGAAACCCTCGTCACCTATGCACTGGAAGGCAATATCGCCCTGATCGGACTGAACCGGCCCGACAAGCGCAATGCGATCAACGACCCCCTGGTCGACGAACTGCGCGCCGCCGTGCTGCGCGCCCACGAGGAAGCCGACGTCGCCGTGCTGTACGGCCACGGCAGCAACTTCTGCGCCGGACTGGACCTGGCCGAGGCGCTGGCCCGCGCCACCGGCCAGATCAAGCCGCCGCGCAAGCGCCGCCGCCACAACTGGCATGAGGTGTTCGACCTGATCGCGCGCGGCCCGATTCCCTTCGTCGCGGCGCTGCATGGCGCGGTGGTCGGTGGCGGTCTGGAGCTCGCCACGGCGGCCCATGTCCGCGTGGCGGACGAGACCGTGGTCTGCGGCCTGCCCGAAGGCCAGCGCGGCATCTTCGTCGGCGGCGGCGGCACGGTGCGCATCCAGCGCGTGGTCGGCACCACGGTGATGATGGACATGATGCTGACCGGCCGCCTGCTCGACGCCGAGGAATCCGAGCGCGAGCACATCGTGCGCTATGTCGTGCCGGCCGGCCAGGCGCTCGAGAAGGCCCGGGCGATTGCCGAGCGCATCGGCAGGAACAGCGTCGAGACCAACTGGATGATCATCAACGTGCTGCCCCGGGTGCAGGACCTGTCGCACGACGACGGGCTGTTCATGGAGCAGCTCAACTCGGCGCGCGCACGCCCGCCCGAGGCCGAGGCCCGGCTGCGCGAGTTCGTCGACGGCAAGGCCAAGAAACTGCATGACAACCAGGCCTGAACCGGAGACGACCATGAGCTACGACCTGTTCCACGTCAGCGAAGAGGGCCGGGCACGCGCCCTGGCCCACGCCAGGTTCGCCGCCGCCGAGGCCGCCAGGATTCCCGACATCCCGGCCGACCTGCCCCTGCGCCCGATCCATCGGGTCGCGGTCATCGGCGCCGGCACCATGGGCGGCGGTATCGCCATGTCGCTGGCCAACACCGGCATCGCGGTCACGCTGATCGACGCCAACCAGGAAGGCCTGGACCGCGGCCTGGCCCGCGTCAGGGACAACTACGCCACCACCGTCAAGCGCGGCAAGCTCAGTCCGGAGCAGATGGAGCAGCGCCTGTCCCTTATCCAGGGCAGCATCGACATGGCCGACGTCAAGGACGCCGACATGGTGATCGAGGCCGTGTTCGAGGACATGGGGCTCAAGCAGTCCATCTTCCGCCAGCTCGACCAGCACTGCAAGTCCGGCGCCATCCTGGCCACCAACACCTCGGGGCTGGATGTCGACGAGATCGCTGCCGTCACGCAGCGCCCACAGGACGTGGTGGGAGCGCATTTCTTCAGCCCGGCCCATGTCATGAAGCTGCTGGAGGTGGTGCGCGCCAGCCAGACTGCACCCGACGTGATTGCCACGCTGATGGACCTGGGCCGGCGCATGGGCAAGATCTCGGTGCTCGCGCGCATCTACCCCGGCTTCATCGGCAACGCGCTGTTCCGCAACTACACCCGCGAAGCCCATTTCGCGGTGGAGGATGGCGCGCTGCCGCACGAGGTCGACGCCGCGCTGAAGAAGTTCGGCTATGCCATGGGCATCTTCGCGGTGCACGACATGGCGGGCAACGACGTCGGCTACCAGACGCGCAAGGCGCAGATGGCGACCCGGCCCCAGGACCGGCGCTGGAACGACCTGATCATGAAGCTGTGCGACCTCGGAAGGCTGGGACAGAAGACCGGCAAGGGCTGGTATCGCTACGAGGCGGGCGACCGCACGCCGCAGCGCGACCCGGAACTGGAGCAGTATGTGGTGGAGGAGTCGGCGCGCATGGGCATCGCCCGCAGGCCGATCAGCGAGGAGGAGATCCTGCAGCGCTGCCTCTACGGCATGATCAACGAAGGCGCCAGGCTGCTCGAACTCGGCGTGGCGATCCGGCCCAGCGACATCGACATCACCTACCTGACCGGCTACGGCTTTCCGGCCCACCATGGCGGCCCGATGTACCTGGCCGACCGGATCGGGCTGGACAAGGTGCTGGCCGAGATCGAGCGCCTCCATGCCGAATACGGCTACTGGTGGACGCCAGCGCCCCTGCTGCAGCAGCTGGTGCAGGAAAAGCGCCGCTTCTCCGACCTGCAGTCAGCCTGAACCCTTCGCTCAAGGCCCCAGAAGCGGGCGTCAGCGACGAGCCGCCTTGCTTTCGTCCAGATAGCGGACGATTCGGGGCGGCTCGGTCCCGACATGGAAACCCAGCTTTCTTTCGTGCAGTTCGGCATCGGATGCGGTGGTCCGCTCGAAGCGACGCAAGTGATCCACCCATGAACGCTCGGTCGTCACCTCCAGGAAGCGGCCAGGATCGTTGAGGTCGCTGAGCAGCTGCCACGATAGCGCGCCCTGCCTGAGCCTGGCCGAGCGACTCTCCTCCATCATGAGGCGCCGGAAATCGGCAGCCGAACCGGGATCGACCAGATATTCGACACTGATGATGATATGGCCCTTGGGAGGAGGCTCTGGATGCTGCGGCACCGCAAAGATCCGCTTCGGACTGAGGTCGCCGACGTTTCCAGAGTCGGGCCGCAAGCGCATGACCCATGCGAGGACCAGGAATCCCGACAGGGCCGCGGCAGCGACGCTGGTGGAGATGCTGGAGATCGAAGCCAGCTGGCCCCAAAGGGCTGCGCCGAAGGCGCCGGAGCCCATCATGGTCATGAAGTAGACCGACATGCCCCTGGCCCGCACCCAGTCCGGCAGCCCAAGCTGGAAGGCCACCGTCAGCGCGTTGGCGACCGTGATCGCGGTCACCCCAGACAGCATCATCGCTGGCAGCGCGAGCCACAGCTCATCGGTCAGCGCGATCACCAGCATCGCCAGGGACTGCAGCAGGGCTGAACGCAGCACCAGCGCATCGCGGCTGAATCTTTTCAGCAAGCGCGGCAGCAACGTGGTCGACAGGATGGCTCCGACCCCCATCGCGGCGAGCAGCATGGTGTAGGTCTTGGCCCCGCCACCATGGATTCCACGTGCGACCAGTGGCAGCAAGGCCACCAGGCCGGCAGCGCCAAAGAAGAATATCCAGATCCTGAGCAGGACGTTCTTGAGCGGCGCTGATTGGGCGATGTACTGGACACCGACCCTGATCGAGTTCATGACCGGCTCCCTGCCCAGGGGATGGGGCCTGTGCTCTCGCTTCCAGCGGCCAATCACGCAGGCAGCCAGCAGCAAGAGCACGGCATTCAAGGCAAATACCCAGAAAGCTCCGGCCGCCGCAATCAGTCCCCCGGCCATCAAGGGCCCTGCGATGCGGGAGATGTTCATCGCGATGCTGTTGAGCGACAAGGCCGCCGGCAACTGGGACTTCCCGACCAGTTCCGGCAGGATGGCGGCAAACACTGGCCATCGCATCGCCAGACCGACGCCATTGGCGAACACCAGCGCCAGCAGGAGATGCGGGCTCAGCCAATCCATGAATGTCGCCAAGGCCAGCGCACCCGCGACCAGCGAAACCCAGACCTGGG